>JAIMBL010000153.1 GCA_023511615.1 Leptolyngbyaceae cyanobacterium HOT.MB2.61 | reverse complement strand
GGTGTGGGGGCTTCGCCCCCACGCAGGGGTTCCACCCCTGCACCCCGTTCAAACTCAAGGAAGGATAGCTGTAGCAATCCTAGCCGATTTTGACTCAAAACTAGTTTTGCCTTAGTGACGACATGCCAGGTCGTGTGAAGAGGTTTCTGTGCCTGTGCAAGAAGGCACGGCTATCCCAGATACTGCTCGCTACCCAGCAGAAAAGAGCCCATTAACCAGGGAGACACAAACGATGATTGATGCCAACGAAGTTCTTAAAACAATGTGTGAAAAGTATCAGGCGGCCGTTAGTGCTAATGATTCGATCGCCTATGGGAAGCTATTTGCTGCTGACGGGATTCGGATTCCACCGGGGTCAGAACCTGAACATGGCCCAGACGAGATCTCGAAGAACGAGCAAAAGGACTATGATGTCGCGAAATGGAGTGTCAAAATTACACCCATTGATGCTTTACAGATCGGCGATCAATGGGTTTACGGAATCGCTCATGGGGAAGTTACGACTGTCGCCCACGCAGATGGGGCAATGAGATCATTCAAAACCACAAAGACCTGGCTTTTCCATCAAGAAGCATCGGGGGAATGGCAGATCAAGCGGCAGATGTGGAATCTCAAGTAATGACTGTCGAGGTGGGGGTTGGGTCAGGTTACTTTTTATCTGATTTATCCAACTTTTTCTGCATCTGCCATTCCGAAAGGGGGCGATTGACAGCATTGTCAAAATCAATGGGGACCAGCACCACGGTGAGATCTTTTTGAGGGTCACTGGGTGGGTCGATTTGGGCGTAGAGGGCGGTGCGATCGAAGTTGGGTTTGCCCAGGATCAAGCGATGGGCTTGCTGGTTTTTGAGTTTGACTTCGGCGATCGCCATCGGTTGGTCAAACCCAAACTCAGCTCGTTGGGTAGCTGGCACAGTGATGGTCTGTTCCTGCCTGCCCGTTACCATCAAATTGAGCAGATAGGAAACATGGGCATCGTTGGCTGTTGTTTTGACAGGAGCCACCATCTGCCAGACAAAGGCATTTGCCACGGCCTGGGACGACTGCTTCCGATCCGATTTTGGTTGATCTGCCACAGGTTTTTTCTCAAACGAGAGGGTTTGCAACGGGGTTGTCAGGCTCAAAGTCTGAACATCTTCTTCCTTAAAGGAGAAGAGTTTTTGGGCAGTCTCTTTTGCCTCTTCCTGCTTTGGGCCAATCTGCGTTTCATAGATCAAAATACCGGTACCCAGGAGCGACGCAGCCGCTAACAGGATAAGGGGAGTTCGCTGGAATTTCATAGCCTATCGTCTCTTCCACCAGACAGTTGCAGCCGTACCAAAACCAATCAGTGGCAGGATGACCAGGGATAACCAGGCAATCAGGTTAGCCTGCTGGCTGTTAAGGGTAATGCGGCGGTTTTTGGCTTCCTTCGGACGGATGGAGAGGGTTTGCTGTTCTTCCTGGCTGAGCCAGCGAACCGAGTTCAGGAACACATCGCCATTGATGACCTGGTTGAAGTAGCCATCTGCCACAAAACTGGAGTTCCCAATCACCACCAGACGAGCCTCTTTCTTGGGAGCAGTATCCTTGCCGGCATCTGGGGTAGGTGAAGGGCTGGGACTGGGGGATGCCTTAGTTCCAGGGGAGGCCGTGGGCGAAGGACTGGGGGACGGTTTCGGGGGTTCCCCAATGGGGCGACTGAGGGCAAAACCCAGTACTAGGGGCCCCTGGCGATCGCTCCGAGGGTCGAATTGCACTGGCTGCTTTTTCAGGTCGCTCTCTGCCCAGACGCGATCGCTAGTGAACAAAAGTGGAGTAGCAGTGATTCCCGGTATCTCCTTTACATCTACGGGTCTGGCGGCACTGTAGAACGACAGGGAATTGCCAAACTCTTTGGTAATAGGGTGGTCGCCGTATTGAGTCACCGTCACATCAGCAGGCCCCAGATTGACCACACGCCCGGAGGTGTCAATCACCACCCGTGGATCGAGCGTGACCCCCCAGGGAGCCAGCAGGCTATCCAGTCCCGGATTGGCATTGGGATCGACCATCACCAGCAGATTGCCCCCCTGCTGTACAAAATTATTCAGGGCATCCACCTCTGGCTTCAGTAGGGCTTTCTGCGGGCCAGCCAGCACAACCACCCTGGCATCCCTGGGAAAGGTCGCCGTTTCAGCCAGGTTCAGCGGCTTCACCGTATAGCCCCTGTCCTGCAATGCCTTTGCTGCCTGAGCCATGGCTCCCTGGCTCTCCTCAATCGAGCGTTCTCCGTGGCCCTGAACGAAGTAGACCATGGCCTGTCGCGTGCCCGTGACCTGGGCGATCGCATTCGTTAACTTCACCTCCGACAACCGCTCTTGGTCATTCACCGACTGTACAAATTGCTTCCGATTAGTGGCAGGAACCTCTACGACCACATCCCCAGGCTTCTTCACTTCCAGCCGTTCCGCCAGTGACGGTTGGGCATTGGGATTGACAAACTCATAGCTCAACTGCGGACTGAGACGACGGTAACTTGCCAATAACTCCCGGTCCTGGCTACTTTGTTGCGGATCAAACAGCCACACCTTTACCGGTTGCTTCAAACTGCGTACCAGTTGCTGCGTTTCCGGTGACAGCGTAAACATCTGGTTCTCGGTCAAATCCAATCGCCACACATAGCGGGCACCCAGAAAGTTGATGAGCCCCAGGATCGCCAGCATTGCGAGCGTTGCAATCAGGGCATTGGTGCCTGCCTGGGTTGATCGCCTGCGCCAGAAGCCCGGTTGTGTTTGGCTTTCCTCAAATCGACTCAGAAACAGAAGCCACAGCCCAAGTATGCCAATCCCTACAACGATCAACCCCAGAGGTACTGGCCCCCAGGTTCCCGATACAACACCAGCCGTCAATCCAGCCAGCACCAGCATCAGCCCCAGCCAGAACAGGTATTTCAGATATTTCAGATTCGCTTTGATCGTTTTCATCTGTCAGATGGTAGAGGTGGGGGTGGGGGGAGAAGATAGGAGCTAACAGCCAAAGCCAGAGGTAATTCAAAACTCAAAATTCAAAACTCCCTCACTGGCAACTAACGCTCCACTATGATCTCTGAAACTTAAACGCTTCAATCGACTGAGCGGTCAAGAACAATCCCAAGATAATGTAGCTGGCGAACAGGATGAGGCTGCTGGAGTCCAGGATGCCCTGGGTCAGGTTGCCATAGTGTTTCAGGAGCGAGAGGTGGCCTAGAACGCTGCCCAGAGGGCCGCTGAAGCTCTTGGAAAGGCTATCAATCATCCACAGCAGCAGCACCAGAGCAAAGGTGAAAATTGCAGCCAGAATGGTGCTGTCAGTCAGGGAGGAAATGAACATTCCCAGGGAGAGAATGGAGGCGGCCAGCAGAATCAGCCCAAGGTGGCCCAGCAGGACGATCGCCACACTCATCGGGGGATTGGTCGCGGCATAGGCGATCGCCTGATACAGCAGCAATGGCAGCACCATGGTCAAAAAGAACGTCACCACGGCCAGCAATTTTCCCAGTGCCACAGCCCAGTTAGTGATTGGCGAGGTTGCCAGCAGTTCCAGCGTGCCGCGTTTGCGCTCTTCGGCATAGAGCCCCATTGACAGAACAGGCAGAATGAAAATGGAAATAAACCCCAGCGCCTCCAGAAAGAACCGCAGCAGGATGGTTGGGGCATCGACAGGCGGAGCCGGAACCCCCAACTGCTGACTCTGCAAGTCAATCAGAGCGGCTCGCTGAATCACCCCATCCGGTCCCAACAGCAAGGCTGTATAAAAAATTCCTGCCAGCAGCCAGAAAATTCCAGCCACTACATAGGCCAAGGGCGAAGCGAAGTAACTCCGCAGTTCCCTTTGATAAATTGCCAGAATATTGGCGATAATTACACGCATCTACGCAGCCTCTCCTGTTGTTTCAGTCTGGCTCTCTGTGTCGGTTTCCAGAGGGGCTTCTTCCGTCGTCAACTGGAGGAAGACATCTTCCAGGCTGACCTGGGTTCGCCGCATTTCCTCCAACCCCAGACCGCCTCCCACAACCGTCGCCGCAATGGCTCGCCCAACAGACTCGGCCCCCTGCTCAGTTGTGACGCGCAGTTTAAAGCGGTGTTCCGGCAGGTTGATGGTCAGCCGCTCAACCTGTTTGACACCAGCCAATCCCTTGAGAGATGAGATCAACTGAGTTTCGGCTTCATCGGTATCGGCCGCAACCTCCACCTCATAGCTGGAAGCCTCGCTGAGTTGGGTCATCAGGTTTTCGGGAGTGTTGGTGGCGACGATACGCCCCCGATTGATAATAGCGACCCGGCTACAGGTCATACTGACCTCTGGGAGAATGTGGGTTGACAGGATGATGGTACGATCTCCGGCCAGGCTTTTGATCAGATTTCGGACTTCAATAATTTGCCGGGGATCCAGCCCAACGGTGGGTTCATCCAGAATGATGGCAGGCGGGTCATGGACGATCGCCTGGGCAATGCCCACCCGCTGCTTATAACCTTTCGATAGCTTGCGGATGAGGGTGGTGCGCTTCTCCATCAGACCACAGCGACTCATGGCTGATTCCACCTGGTGGGCGCGATCGCCCGCACTCACCCCCTTAATCCGGGCTACAAAATGCAGAAAACCCTCGACAGTCATCTCAGGATAAAGGGGCGGCGTTTCTGGTAAGTAGCCAATCTGCCGCCGGACTGCCAGGGAGTCCTCATGCACTTCAAATCCGGCAACCTTTGCGGTGCCAGAGGTTGCAGGCAGATACCCTGTCAGAATCCGCATAGTGGTGGTCTTTCCGGCTCCATTCGGCCCCAGGAAACCCAGGATTTCTCCCCGTTCAACTGCAAAAGTGACATCCTCAATTGCAGTGGTTGAGCCGTAGAGCTTGCTTAGATGCTCAACTTCAATCATGATGAACCTCACCATCAGGCGCGACTGATGTTGCCCATCTTAAACGGTGGGTACATCAGCGAAAAGGCATCTTACACTATTCCGTGCTATCAGGCTAATGTGAAGTCGAATAATTCCCAGAGCCCCTTCCCGAAACGACTACATTGCCCTCACCCCCAACCCCCCTCCTGTTCTGGGAGAGGGGCTTTGAACCAAATCAATTCACTCTAGTGCAAAGTCAAGACTAAAAATTAGGGTCAGTAATTTCTGAAATCAAGACATAATCAGTCTTTCCAAAGGTGACAACCCTAAAATTAAGCTGTGACATAGCACTAGCTCCCCTTCGCTCCTAGTGAGCGAAGGGGTTGGGGGATGAGGGGGAAAAGATTTGTCAGTCAATCAGAGTTAGATCGCGTAAATGGGAATATTTTGGAAACAAGAGAGTCATGCAGCAAGGGAATAACGCATGAGCATGCAATCAGAACATAGCCAGGGAAACCAGAACCAGGGCACAATTTTGATTGTGGATGACACCCCTGAAAATTTGCACCTGCTGTCCCGAGTGTTGACCCGACGTGGCTATGAGGTATGGGCGGTGACTAGCGGGGAGATGGCATTGTCCTCTATTCAAACGCCCCCCCCTGATCTGATTCTGCTGGATATCTGCATGCCTCAAATGGATGGGTATGAGCTGTGTCAGGTGTTGAAGGCGAACGCTCAAACGCAGGATATCCCTGTGATTTTCATTAGTGCCCTGGATGAGGTGTTAGATAAGCTGCGGGCGTTTGATGTAGGTGGGGTGGACTACATCACCAAACCCTTTCGCATTCCAGAGGTGATGGCGCGAGTCACCATTCACATGACGTTGCGGCGTTTGCAGCAGCAGTTACACGAGCAGAATGAACTGCTGAAGCAGCAGGTGCGCGATCGCCTCGCTGCCGAAGCAGCCCTTCAGGCGGCCAACCAGGAACTCCATCGCCTGGCCAGTCTAGATGGCCTAACCCAGGTTGCCAACCGCCGCCGCTTTGACGAATACCTGGAGCAGGAATGGCGCAGGCTCGCTCGCGAACAGTTGCCCCTCTCCCTCATCCTTTGTGATGTGGACTGCTTCAAAGCCTACAACGACACCTATGGGCACCAGTCAGGAGATGACTGCCTGCGCACTATTGCCAGCGTGTTGCAGGCCGCCGCTAAACGCCCAGCAGATGTAGTTGCCCGCTATGGTGGAGAAGAGTTTGCCATCATTCTGCCAAACACCCCCCAGGAAGGCGCGGTTCAGGTTGCAGAAGAAATTCGGACAGGGATCAAACGCCTGCAAATGGAACACAAAGGCTCTTCGGTTTCGTTATTTGTAACCCTGAGTTTGGGAGTTGCAACCATCGTTCCCCAACTAAACCTGGTTCCTGATTGCCTGGTGGCTGCTGCTGACAAAGCCCTTTACCGGGCAAAGATCGAGGGGCGCGATCGCATCATTGAAGAGGGAGTCGTCGGGTAACAGGCAACGGGTAACAGGGGATGGGTTACCCCCTAGTAACACTGTCAAAATAGTTTACGATACCAGTTTAAATTGCGAATTTGACAGATCGATTGACAAAACCAGCGATTGCAACGATTTCACAATCCAAAATCTAAAATCCAAAATCCAAAATGGCTATGACGTGCAGGGGATTAAGCAATGCGATTTTCGGTTTCAAGCGGTTCTGGGCAGGTACTGGCAACAGGGCAACTGTTTATTCAGGAAGATAGCGATGGTGATCTACGGCTCAGTTTCCGCACCGATCGCGGCAGAATCATCGAAGGGGGCAAAATCGATGCCGATGGCAATCTGACAAGCGCCAGCAAAGACCTGTTTCGGCAATTCTTTCTGACCTGGGGTGTGATGGGAATTACCTTAACATCGAAAGGGGAGTGAGGGGGCATTGATAGTTTGGTACAAAGGTACTATGATGGAAGGGAACGAACTCCATACCCCCTATACAGGTTTTTGTCCTATGACAAAGCACTACGTTCTCAACCTTGACCCCAATGCCCGCTACGAGTGGGACCGCCGGACTCTGCGAGATCCGATTACGGCAAGTCACCCCGCTCTGGCTGACTTGATTGCGGAAGCCGTGGGAGCAGAATCTGGCTCCTACTTAGTTGCAGTCAACATCGAGGTTAAGGTGCTGGAGAAGGCGGCTGTAGAGCCAGGTAACCAGATGCCCCTGGTAGAGGTGCCTACTCGCTCCCAACTTCCCCAACTGGCAGAGGTTGCCTGATGCGTCCGTTGCATTTTGAATTCTCAATTTTGAACTTGATTTTGTACCGCCATGAAGCTCAGTCTTAGTCAGTATCCTGAGGCGATTGCCCAAGCTGCACAGGTCGTCAACGAAATTGAACACCAGCTTATGGAAGCCCGCCAGCATCTTTCTCATCTGGAAGGAAATGCTGACAAGATTGTGGCGTTCGAGGCAAACCTGAAAAATGACAACCAGCGAAAAGCCCGCCGGTTTGAAATCCTTCAGATGAATCTGGAATACAAGCGGGCGCTGGATGTTCTAAACCGCCTGACGACTGAAAAAGCAAACGCAGTGGCCTGGTTAGAGCATTTAAGAAACGAGTTTAGTGTTGCCAAATTGGATCGGCAGATGGCGATCGCCCTCAAGCTAACCGGGTTAGAAACACGGGAATTGGTCGGCTTGTAAGGTAGCCTGTCCCATCTTTGACCTATGGGACTAACTTTGCCAGTATCGTCGCCAGGTTCTCCCCCAATTTTTCAATGGATTCCTGCTGTTTGGCATCTTTGAGGGAGCCATCGGGATTAAATGCTTCGTACGCCTTGCCCACAGCGACCTGATCGGGCAGCACCAGCACCTTAATGTTTCCCAGGATTGCGCGTAGATGCACCAGACCCCGTAAGCCGCCTAGGGCTCCGGGGGAGGCACTCATAATCGAAGCTACTTTACCCACAAAACAAGCGAGTGGTGCTTCCCCTTCAACAGGGCGGGAGGCCCAGTCAATCGCATTCTTCAACACCCCTGAAAGTGAACTGTTGTATTCGGGCGAGGAGATTAACAATCCATCGTGAGCCAACAGTAAATCCTTGAACTGACGCGCCCCTGGTGGAATTCCCTGCTCTGCCTCCAGATCGCCGTCATACAATGGCATGGAGATATCCCGCAGATCTAAGAATGTCACATCTGCCCCTGCCGAACGAGCACCAGCCATTGCAATTTTGACCAGTTTTTTGTTAAACGAGTCGGTTCGTGTACTGCCAGCAAATGCCAGGATTTTGGGTGTATAAGCCATGGAACTCAATATACGTGGCTAAAAAAACTGAAATCGATAAAACATTATCGAAGGAAAAATATCGGAACTTCAACTTTCTCTGGAGAGATATCTCATTTGCTTCTAAATAGAGTACATATGGTGTTGCTGAAAAGCAGTATGAGTTGAAACAAAGTTTCAAGCATACAACAACTATTTCATATCCAGATTCAGCAATGCCCAAAAACTCACCCTAAATCGGGTGGGCAGAATCCGCAGTAAGATTACAGTGAATTTAGAAGTCCAGATAATCTTTCATGCTTTTTGAGCGGATTATTATTCCGGCAGCAACGCTGACCCTGGCATCAATTTTCAGCCGTGTGGTTTGCGACGGTGGGGGTAAATTTTTTAGTTGGGTCAAAGAGAAGGATGAAGACCCTCAGCAGTTGATTGAGCGAGCGTCGGAACAGTATGTTCAGAACTATGCTGCCCGTCACGGCATTTTGAAAGTGTTGGGAATGCGGGAGCCGGTACCACTGGAGTCGGTGTATACCGCTGTGCAATTTTTAGATCGGGATGGCATCAGTCGGTTTGAGTCAATTGAAGACCTGGAAAAAGCCTTCCGGCAACAGGGCGATCGCAGCTTTCAACCCAAGCACTCCAAGAAACTGGACGGGCTGAAAGTCGCTAACGAAAAGCAATATCTGATGGTGCTGGGTGGACCAGGGGCAGGCAAGTCTACTTTTCTGCGCAAAATGGGGCTGGAAGCATTGAAAGGAAAGGCCGGCGGTTACACTCACGAATGTATTCCCGTACTGATTGAACTCAAAAACTTTGCCGCACCGGAGATTGAGCTGGAAAAGTCGATCGCCCAAGAGTTTCGCATTTGTGGCTTTCCTTCCCCAGACCTGGTGACCCAAAAGCTATTAGAGCAGGGGCAATTGCTGATCCTGCTGGACGGACTGGATGAAGTGCCCACTAAAAATGTGGACAATGCCATTCGTCAAATTCAGAATTTTGTTGATCAGCACGACAAAAACCGTTTTATCGCCTCCTGTCGCATCGCTGCCTACCGCCACAACTTTCGCCGTTTTACCGATGTGGCAATGGCAGACTTTAGCCGGGACCAGATCGAACAATTCATCAAAAACTGGTTCTATTCCGATGCCGACCGGGAAGCGGGGACGGCAGAAAAGTGCTGGAGACTGTTGCAAAAGCCTGAAAACCGCTGTGCTAGAGAACTTGCCCAGTCTCCCCTCCTGCTGACTTTACTCTGCCTGGTTTATCACAGTTCCCAAAATTTCCCCCAAAACCGCAGTGTACTCTACCGCAAAGCCCTGCGGGTGCTGTTAGAAGAGTGGGCGGCAGAAAAGCGCATCTTTCAAGAGGAGGTGTACCAGGGGCTGAGTACCGAATACGAAGAAGTCCTGTTGTCAGAGATTGCCTACCAGGGATTTGAAGCCAACCGTCTGTTCTTTTCCCAACGGGAAGTGGTTGATCAGATCAAGACCTTTCTGGCTAATAATTTGAATGCTCCCAGACACCTGAATGGCGAGAAAGTGTTAGAGGCGATCGCCGTTCAACAGGGAATTCTGGTAGAGCGAGCGCAAGAAGTGTTTTCCTTTTCCCACCTCACCCTCCAGGAGTACCTGACAGCTCAGTACATTGATGACCAGCACCTCATCCCTCAGCTCGTCACCGACCACCTCACCCAGGAACGCTGGCAGGAAGTGTTTCTCCTCGTTGCTGGACTCATGCGGGGCGGAGCCGATTCGCTGCTGCTGGCGATGGAAGCCCAGGCAAAAACACTGATTGACACGCCCAAATTACGTGCCCTCCTGAACTGGGCCGATGAAGTTACTGATGACTCCAGAGACACCCTTTCCCCCGCCACCAAACGAGTGACAGCGCTGTTTCTAGCAGTGGTGAATGACTATGCGCTGAGTCTGGCGCATGTTCTGCACCCCGAACTTTCCCGTAAGCTAAACCTGGCCCTGACCCTTGCCAATACTCGCATTCCAGGGTTCACTAGTTCCCAGGATAAAACCCCCGCCCGCGCTGCCATTCCAACCCGTGCGCTGGCGATCGCCCTGACCCAATCCCTGGCGACCCGCGCCTTTGGAAAGGAACTCAACGATGCCCTCACCCAAACTTTTACCAGTGAGTTAGCCAGGTTCAATATTTTCAAAAATATTCACTTCGAAGTTCTCATTGCGCGCCTGAAGGAAATCAAGGAACAGGCTCCCGATATCCGACAGCCCGCCAGCGTTTTGCAGGCGTTTCATAACCGCATTTTTCAAATCTGGTTCAACACCCTCAAGCTAGACCCCGCCTGGACCAATCTTTCCGGCGAAGAACTTAGCAAACTAGAACGCTACCTGTACGCAAACTGGCTTCTAGTCCGATGTAAACAGGCTGCTGTCAGAGTTTCCCCAAAGACATGGATAGCGATTGAGGAACGAATGCTGAAAGTAAACTATAGCTGAATGTCACTGACTTAAGAGTCTTGAGATAAATCTCAGGCTCAAAGCGGAAACCTGTTGAAGCAGGTTCAAACCCTAACAGACCTGCGTTTGAGTCAGTTTCAACTGACTTTAGCTCTGAGCCAGAACTTTAGTTCTGAGCTTATTTTGTTCCTCTGATGGGTACGTGTTGCTAATATCCTTCAAATGGAATGACCGAATCATCAGTCACAACATACGCAGTTGAATATGGTTTGAGAGCTACATCAAACCCTCCTGTAAATTCCCCAAAAGACGGTAGTATCAGAAGATTCTGGGTGAAATCCAGGTAGAAGCAAGACAGTCGCAAATTGTCTAACCGCGTTTTGATCCGCACGCACGGATGAACATGCCCACAAATGTTTAGAAAGCTTTTCTGAGGTTGAGGTTCATGGCTAAGAATCATGTTTTCAATCTGGATCCCATCAGTAAAGTAACTGATTGAGAGCTTCTTCAGGGTTGGTATGAGAGCGCGATCGTGATTTCCCACAATTAACTTCACATCTGTACAGGCATGACTCACAAAACTGAACCAGCCATCGATTACTTCATCAACTAAGGCAAATTTAGAGTGAAATAGATCACCCAGGATAAACAGATTTTCTGGCTGAAAGCGATCGCACAATTTTTGTAAGCGATCGAGTGTGGTTCGGTTAACCTGATTTGAAACAGGAAATCCTAGAGATTGAAACGTTTCTGACTTACCTAAATGCACATCAGAAATCAGTAAAGCCTTCAATCTTTCAACATAGATGGCTTTTTCAGGAAGCAGTTGAAGCTCAACCCCAGAAACGCTAATCTTCTCCATTGATTTACGCCAGGCTCTAGAGGAAGTGGGGGCGCAGCGCCCAGACAGGGGGTTTCACCTTCAAGGGTAATATTGAGGTCAAAAGCGATGGTGGGACGTAGAAAGGGGCTACCCGGATATACGAAAATAGAGCAAATCCAGAGGATCCACTCTACCAAATCAAAATAGGTTACTACCATTCTACCAGTTGCTCATCGAATGTTTGGGAGGAATAGCGTAAAAGAGCTGCTTGATAGCTTTCAGGAGTATTCAAATCCATCAAAACGTCAGCGGTTTCAAACTCAACATAGTGAATTCGTTCACTAAACACTTGCACAATCTGACGCAATCCCAGGGTTTCTTCGCTTAAACCTTCTAAAGCCATCCAAACTGCCGTTGAAAAGACCAGGGGATGGCCAGTACGCCCTTTGTAAGCAGGCGCTGTGAGGGGTACATTTGCTGACAGGTGTGCCTGCAACAAGGTTTGATAGATCCATTGAGGACGGGGTTGATCCACTGCAACAATCATCAAAGCCTGAAAGTCTCTGGGAATATGCTTTAACCCGGTCACGATCGAACTAACTTTTCCAGCCTCTGGATGGTAATTGATAACAACCTGGCCTGGGGCGGCCCATGGTTTCAACAATTGAGCATTGTGCGGTCCCAAGACAACCACTGGTGTGATACCAGCCATCAGTAATTGCTCAATCTGGTAAGAGAGCAACGTGGTACCGTTCAACCAGGGTAGTTCTGCTTTGCACCTTCCCATGCGGATTGAAGCTCCAGCCGCAAGGACGATCGCCCAGGGTTTACTGCTGTTGCGCGGACTGTTGAGCATATTCTGGTGGAGTTGAATAAGTAGATGAACCATTGACTGATTGTTGAGGCTGATGGATTCGCTCAGAAAGTGATCGCCCCGTTCCGCCGCGTCGAACCTTGATCAGTTCGGCGCAAATGCTGATGGCAATTTCTTCGGGAGTTAGGGCACCAATATCCAGACCAATCGGGGCATAGATCTGCCGCAGCTCCGTTGCCTGTAATGCCCCTACGGACTGGTGTAGGGTTTGAAAAACCGTTCTAACTCGTTTTGCACTACCAATCATGCCGATGTATTGGGTGGATCGCTGCATCAGAATTTGCAAGGCTTCCAGATCGTAGGTAAAGCCGCGTGTAACCAGTGCCACGTAAAGCTGAGAAATTTCTGGCAGGGATTGGAGTGCTTCGGTAATCGGTTTTGCCAGAATACAGGCAGCGTCGGGAAACCGTTGATCCCCCAGCGCTGAACGATCTCGAACTCCTGGCGCGTTGCCGCTTTCAGCTCGTCGGAAGCGAAGGCTTCGGCGAACGCTTCGCGCGGCACGCCGATGCCAGCAGCGACGTCGGCCAGCACATCGCCGCCTCCGAGCTCGTCGATAAGGTCGCCTTCACCGGCTCCACCGCCAGCGGCAAAGCCGTCATGCGCGCCGCCGCCAGCAACGTCAAAAAAGTCAGCCTCGAACTCGGCGGCAAGTCCCCCAACAT
>JAIMBL010000152.1 GCA_023511615.1 Leptolyngbyaceae cyanobacterium HOT.MB2.61 | reverse complement strand
GCGGCAATGGTTAGTTATAGCTATAGCCACCAGGCTTAGGACGGGGTGCAGGGGTGGAACCCCTGGCTGGGGGCGAAGCCCCCCCCTTAAACCCAGTGTCCTAAGCAACCTGGCGACAGCTATAAATAGTGATGTGTACAGACGGGGATACGCGCCAGTGGACGAGTTTTAGAGAAATCGCACATTAGCATCATGCGCACTGCTGACAACTGCAAGCCAGGAGAAACTCCCCAATTTTCCTACTAAGATCAAACCATCCCCATTCCACTCACCACCGATGGTGACAACCCCCAACCCTCCGGTCAGGCCCCTGACAACCCTCACGATTACCTGGGAGAAACTGCCCGATGATGTCCCCCTGGAAAAGGAGCCTGTGGAAAATACAGGTCAACCTCTGATTGCTGGAGCGCTACGTGAGAGCTTAGAACTGGCTGGTTGCATCAAACCAGATATGCTGATTGCTTCTAATTTTGGAATTTGTGCAACTGTCAACGGCGACCTGGTCATCAAAGCTCCAGACTGGCTATATGTTCCCTCTGTGTTGCCCCTGAACCTTCCCAGAGATCAGAGAAGCTACACTCCTCATTTAGAAGGCGAAGTTCCGGCGGTGGTGATGGAGTTTTTGCCTGATACCGATGATGGTGAATATTCGGTTAAGCGCACCTTTCCACCAGGAAAGTGGTTTTTTTACGAGCAGATCTTGAAAATCCCTACCTATGTTCTCTTTGAGCCCTCTGGTGGATTGTTGGAGGTCTATCATCTCAAAGATGGGCGGTATGAACTGGAGTCAGCGAATCCCGAAAACCGCTACTGGCTTGAATCGATGAAGTTATTTCTGGGAGTGTGGCAGGGGACAAAAGAAGCGCGCACTGGCTACTGGCTCCGCTGGTGGATGAAGCAGGCCATTTACTGCCGTGGGCAGTGGAACAGGTGGAACAGGAACGCCAGCGAGCAGAACAGGAACGCCAGCGAGCAGAGCGGCTGGCAGAATATTTGCGCTCGCAGGGACTCAACCCAGACGATATTTAGCGCAAATCAGAACAAGTTAGCTTGCCTGACTTCCCGGATTTGCCGGGAAACACGTTAGAATTGTTAAGGCTTCTTTACCAGAGTTTGCAACTGAATGTTGGGAAAACTTTCTTAAGAAGCTGTTTTTAGCGTTAACGCCCTGGCCTCTCATCGGTATTTCTCCTATGACTCTCCCGATTCGCAATGTCGCCATCATTGCCCACGTTGATCATGGCAAGACCACTCTTGTAGACGCGCTCCTCAAACAGGCCGGTACCTTTCGAGAAGGCGAAGATGTGCCGGAGTGCGTGATGGACTCTAACGACCTGGAGCGGGAGCGGGGAATTACCATCCTGGCCAAAAACACCGCCGTTCGCTATAAAGATACGCTGATTAACATCGTCGATACGCCCGGTCACGCTGACTTTGGGGGTGAAGTTGAGCGAGTGTTGGGGATGGTGGATGGCTGTTTACTGATTGTGGATGCCAATGAAGGCCCCATGCCCCAAACCCGCTTTGTACTTAAAAAGGCACTGGAAAAAGGGCTACGTCCCATCGTTCTGGTTAACAAAATAGACCGCCCCCAGGCTGACCCCCATGGAGCCATTGATAAGGTGCTGGATTTGTTCCTGGAATTGGGAGCTGATGATGATCAGTGCGAGTTTCCTTACCTGTTTGCATCGGGGCTGGCGGGGTATGCGATCGCCCAACTCGATGATGAGCCCATCGACATGAAGCCTCTGTTCGAGGCATTTTTGCATCACGTTCCACCCCCCGTTGGCGATCCTGCCAAGCCCCTGCAACTCCAGGTCACCACCCTGGACTACTCCGACTACCTGGGGCGAATTGTTATTGGCAAAATTCACAATGGCACCCTTCAAACCGGGCAGCAGGCAGCACTGGTGACGGAGAGTGGTGAAATTATAAAAGCCAAAGTCACCAAGTTGATGGGTTTTGAAGGGTTGAAGCGGATTGAAATTGAATCCGCTTCGGCAGGCAACATTGTTGCAGTAGCTGGCTTTGCCGATGCCAACATTGGTGAAACCATTACAGATCCCAACAATCCCCAGGCTTTGCCCCTGATTAAGGTGGATGAGCCGACACTACAAATGACCTTTTCGGTGAATGATTCGCCATTTGCCGGGCAGGAAGGGAAGCTGGTTACTTCGCGGCAGGTACGCGATCGCCTCATGCGCGAACTGGAAACCAACGTCGCCCTCCGGGTCGAAGAAACTGACTCACCCGACAAATTTCTGGTTTCGGGTCGGGGCGAACTCCATCTGGGCATCCTGATTGAAACCATGCGGCGCGAAGGCTACGAATTTCAGGTGTCTCAGCCTCAGGTTATTTACCGGGAAGTCAATGGCCAACCCTGTGAACCTTACGAAACGCTGGTGCTGGATGTTCCCGAAGATGCTGTGGGTAGCTGTATGGAACGTCTGGGGCAGCGGAAGGGCGAAATGCAGGATATGCAGGTGGGAGCCAATGGCCGTACCCAGCTAGAATTTGTGATCCCGGCTCGCGGATTGATTGGGTTTCGGGGTGAATTTATGCGCCTGACCCGCGGCAACGGCATCATGAACCACAGTTTTCTGGATTACCGACCCATCAGCGGTGAAATTGATGCCCGTCGCAATGGTGTACTGATTGCCTTTGAAGAGGGAACCGCTACTTTCTATGCCCTGAAGAATGCCGAGGATCGAGGTGTCTTCTTTATTACCCCCGGTGTCAAAGTTTACAAGGGGATGATCGTGGGTGAACATAATCGTCCCCAGGATCTGGAGCTCAACGTTTGTAAGACCAAGCAGTTGACCAACCACCGCGCCTCCAGTGGCGAGGAACTGGTGCAGCTTCAGGCCCCTGTAGAAATGAGTCTGGAACGGGCTCTGGAGTACATTGGCCCTGATGAGTTGGTGGAAGTCACCCCCAAATCCATTCGCCTGCGCAAGATGGCGAAAGAGAAGAAATTAGCCAGGAAGTAGGAAAGGTTGTTAAGGGTTGGTCGGGGCTGGCAGGGGGTAGGGAGTGTGAGCTTAACATCTAATAACCCCTGGCCCCCATCACCTCCCACCTGTTATCTCTCCCCTCGCCCTTCTCAAGCATGGGTAAAATCCCGTCCGGCGTTTCTGGAGGGATCAAACCCTTCATTTCTGACACGGCGGCGGAGATCTCCTGCATCGGTTGAGGCACGCACGGCATCATCAGGGCTGATTTTGCCCAGCAGCACCAGGTCGCAAAGGGCCTGGTTGAGCACCTGCATACCTTCGTTGGTGTCGGTTTCCATCAGGTGGAAGGCTTCTCCTTCTTCCCCTTTGAGCAGGTAGTCTGACATGGCCGGGGTGTTAATCAGAATTTCATGGGCTGCTGTCCGGCGACCATCAGTGGTAGGAATCAATACCTGGGCAATTACGGCAATCAATGACTCAGTGATTTGTACCCGCATGGCTGGCTGCTCGTCTGGGTTGTAGATGTTGAGCAGACGGTTGATGGAATTGATCGCATTGCGGGTGTGCAGGGTTCCCAACACGAGGTGACCGGTTTGAGCAGCTTTCAGAGCAGTATCTACGGTGATGCGATCGCGCATCTCCCCAATCAAAATCACATCCGGGTCTTCCCGCAGCACAGACCGCAGAGCGCTGTGGAACTCGTGGGTATGAAGCCCGACTTCTCGTTGACTGATCAAACACCGCTGGGAGGAGTGGACATATTCAATCGGGTCCTCAATCGAAACAATGTGTCGGGTTTGGGTTTCATTCATGTGCCGGATCATGGCTGCGATCGTGGTGGATTTACCCGAACCCGTTGGGCCTGTTACCAGAATCAGACCCTGAGGCTGGCTGGCCAGATGTTTCAAAACTGGCGGTAAGCCTAAACCATCAATGGTTGGAACGTCCAGCGAAATCAGCCGAAGCACAATGGCTCCGCCTCGCAGCGTCTCAAAGCAGTTGACCCGACACCGCAAAAAGCCAGGATAAAAGATGGCGGTGTCCAGTTCCTTCTCTCGTTTAAACCGCTCTATTTGCTCAGGGGTCAAAATTTCAGCCAGGTATTGCTCAAAAATTTCAGGGGTTACCAGCGCCTGATCCCGCGGTTGCACCATTTGCCCTCGAATGCGAAACCGGGGTAGCTCTCCTACCCGAATGTGGATATCAGATGCCTGCCGCGCATGGGCATCCCTAACCATCTGCTCAATCGTGTTGACTGACTTTGCGACTTCTACCTGCTGCCCCTGCATTGGTGCAGGAGTTGGGGGTGGCGGTGGAACAGGTGAATGATCATGGGGTCGAGGTGCAGAACCGTGCATAGGTTTCTCTCTTGTTGATGATGTCGTCAGAGAAGCAGATCGAGCTTGAGCTGAGTCGTTCAACAGGTAGTGCCCTGGGTAAACTAACGTGAGAGGATCGGGCAACTCCTCCAAAGCCAATGAAATGGCAACGGATTTACGAAGACTCTTAACAAATATCCACTAATTGTATCGAGTCCGCATCAAGTGATCTGATTTTTTAGCATTCTTGTTAAATGAGTTCCAGTCATTGCTTGAGCGATCGCCTCGCTCCAAAGACCCTTTCTAGAACTGCCCTCCTATCCACCCTAACATTGACATGAGCAAGGCTACACAAATTGCTGAATGGTTGGAAACCCGATGGGTCACTCCTTCCTACAGTGGTTGGCTGTTGGGGGGACTGTTCATCTTTTTCTTCATTTCAGCGACCAATACATTAGCGGGTTGGCTATATGTGTTGAGCGGAGTTGGCATCGCCCTGCTGGCGATCGCCGCCATTCTGCCTGAGCGTATACTACGCAACATTCAAGTCCACCGCAACCCTATCTACCCGGTTAGCGTCGGGGACAATCTGACTATTGAACTGGTGCTGGAAAACCCAACCGCTCAACCCAAAACCTTGATTCAAATTCAGGACATGTTGCCCTATGTACTGGGTCAGCCCGTGACAAAAGTGGTTGAAACCATCCCTCCCCATGGCAATTATCACTGGGTCTATTTTCAGCCCACCCAAAGACGAGGTATCTACCGCTGGCAAACGGTGAATCTAAGAACGGCTGCTCCCTTAGGGCTATTCTGGTGCCGGCGCAGTCGGGTCGAACCCAGCAAAGCAGTTGTTTACCCCACAGTTTTGCCCTTAACCCATTGCCCACTGATTGATGAAATGGGAATAGAGGCCAGCCTGCAATTTAACAGCGATCGCCGCACCCAGACAGCAACCGAAGGTATCACCCGTTCCCTGCGCCCCTACCGCTGGGGAGACCCCACCCGCCTGGTACACTGGCGCACCAGTGCCCGCTATGGCGAACTGCGAGTTCGGGAACTAGAAGTTTTGACAGGCGGACATGAACTGGTGATTTGCCTCGACAGCGCCCTCCCCTGGCGAGATAAAACCCAGTCCCCTGGGATCCCTTCAGAAGACTTTGAGCAAGCGGTAATTGCCGCAGCATCCCTCTACTTCTATGCCCTCCACCTTGAAATAAGCGTTAAACTATGGACGGCTGGCGCAGGTCTGGTTCGGGGCAGCCAGGCTGTTTTAGAAACCCTGGCAGCCGTGCAGCCAGGCGAAGACATCTATGCCGAAAACTTGCCCAGCAGCCCACTCCTCTGGCTAACCCAAAACCCCACCGGGCTCCATACCCTCCCCCCTGGTAGCCGATGGATTTTATGGCCCTCCGCCCAAGAGCCCAACCGCCAATCTATCGAATCAACCCCTCTCCCCTTTGTACAAAACACTCCTGGCATCACAATAAATCCTAATCAGCCCCTCCAGCTTCAACTTCAAGGTCCATTGAAATAGCTTTTGAGTTGTGGGCTGAGAACAGGCAACAGGCAACAGGGTGAAGGTCAGTTGTTCGTAGAATGTGGAAAGTGAGGTGCGAGGTGTGAGATGAAAACTCAAAACTCAAAACTTCATTACTCCCTACTCCTTTCCCTCCTGGCTTCCGGCTTCTGATGCCTCAACCTCATCCCCTTACCCTCTCAATCTTTCCCAGATGACTGATGACCAACCCGATGAATTTTGGCAAGGCGTTGAACAGTTCAACCAGCGTCAGTTCTATGCCTGCCACGATACGCTGGAAGCGATTTGGATGGAAGCTTCAGAACCTGACAGGAAGTTTTATCAGGGAATTTTACAGATTGCCGTTGCACTCTATCACCTGGGCAACCAGAACTGGCAGGGAGCAGTGGTATTAATGGGCGAAGGTATGAATCGACTGAGAGATTACCAGCCAGACTATGGGGGTATTGATGTAGCAGGGTTTCTGGCGCAAACAGCTGAGATCCTGAAGATACTGCAAGAGGCTGGGCCCGATCAGGTTGCAGCGATCGCCCAACAACTCGGCTATTCCCCCCCTGGAAACGGGCAGGAGGCGGCAGGCGCAGAAACCATCCAAGCAAGTATCAGCGCCCTCCCCACCCTGCAAAAAATTTCTACCCAATCACCCTTTCCCCCTCTCCCCAACCTTTAGTCCTCCTCTCTCCCATCCCCTGAAACTTCCTATCACCGATGTTCGTCATATCCTGGTATAAGAAGCTTCAATCATGATTTCATCAAAAGGTTAACTGGGCTCAACTGAATTTAAGTAAACTACCTGAAGGGTTGATACCTGCATGGCCTTAAATTAAATTCAGTTAAACTAATCGTCTCCTCTTTTGCTAAGTTCCCGCTCTATGATGTCTTCTCCCATACCTTGTCTCCCTACTCATTGCTTGCGATCGCCGATTATTCCACCTCTGGCGATAACAGCATTTCTTTTGCTGGATGGTTTAGTCGCCTTCACCCCAAAACATCCTGCGTCGGCACAAACTACTCAAAGCCGTGCAATGACTCTGCGTTCCGATGTTCAGGAAGCGAACGCGAAAACGGGAGTTGTCACCGCTCGTGGTAACGTACAAATCAACTATCCAGCACGGCAAATTCAGGCAACCGCTGCCCAGGCGCAATACTTTAGCCGCGAGCGACGGATTGTTCTGAGTGGCAATGTGTATGTCCTGCAAGAAGGCAATAGTATGCGGGGCGAAACCATTACCTATCTCATTGATGAAGGACGTTTTGTCGCACTGCCTCAACCCCCCAAGCAGGTTGAATCTATTTATCTCGTTCCAGAAAACAGCCCCATCGCTCCATCCCCGGCGGCCTCCCCTCCTCCTTTTGGCCCCCAGTCAGAATTTTCTCCCCCTGCTTCTACCCAATCTCCTGATGTACAGCTAGAACTTCGGACAGATACACCTTTACCACCAGCCCAACGTTAATAAGTAGCTGGGTGCAATTAAATTTATGGTTTTTGGGGGTAGAGGGGGTGAAACCCACTGCCTCGGGGCCACGCCTCCACTGCCCTTTCTTCCGATTAATGATGTCTACCTACTTAGTTGATTTGAAAAGGGCTAATAGCTATCCCCCAATAATCATCAGTCTCTTTTCAATCGTGGTGCTGTACATAGTTCGAGGTAGCTATTTGATAGGATTAGATTTTTGTAGAGCGGCGCAGGCAGGAGTGGACTTTTGAGAATTGCCCTTGAAAATGTTCACAAGTCCTACGGCCAGCGTACGATTGTCAGTCGCGTTAGCCTCTCGGTCAGGCAGGGAGAGGTCGTTGGGCTTTTAGGCCCCAATGGTGCCGGCAAAACGACGACGTTTTACATCGCAACTGGTTTAGAAAAGCCAGACCAGGGAAGGGTCTGGCTTAATGACATGGAAATTACGTCACTGCCCATTCACGTTCGGGCACGATTGGGAATTGGATACCTGGCGCAGGAAGCCAGCATCTTTCGTCATCTTAGTGTGCGCGAGAATGTTCTATTGATCATGGAGCAGACCAATGTTCCCCGGAATGAGCGAGAAAAGCGTCTGGCTTATTTGCTGAATGAATTTCACTTGAATAAAGTTGCAAATACGCTAGCAGTCAAGATTTCGGGGGGAGAGCGCCGCCGAACAGAACTGGCAAGAGCGCTGGCAAGTGGCCGGGAAGGACCTAAGTTTCTGCTGCTAGATGAGCCGTTTGCGGGCGTCGATCCAATCGCCGTTGCCGAAATCCAGCAGATGATTGCTCGCCTTCGCGATCGCCAGATAGGCATACTCATCACTGACCACAACGTCCGTGAAACACTGGCGATTACGGATCGGGCCTACATCATGCGGGATGGTCAAATTCTTGCCTCTGGCAGTGCCGAGGAACTCTATAGCAATCCCCTCGTAAGGCAGTACTATCTGGGAGACAACTTTCAACCCTAGGGAAATAGTGCAGTGAGCGACAATCCCTCCTCCTGGACCTACCCTGTTGTCCCTTCGCCTTTTGTCTTAAACTCAAAACTCAGAACTCAAAACTTATCTATCCTCTACCTTCGAGTCCCTATTACCTCTGCGCCCACTCCCCCACCCCATGACCTCAAGCGACTTCCCCCCCACAAAGCCTTCCGTCAAACCCTTTGATTGGCTGAGATTAGGCGTGCCCATCATGGATCGCTATATTATTGGCCAGTTGCTTCCACCCTTTCTCTTTTGTGTGGGAGCCTTCTCGTCGATTGGGGTCGCGATCGGAGTGCTGTTTGACCTGTCGCGCAAAATTGCCGATGCCGGATTGCCTCCAACCATTGCCCTGCAAGTTCTTTTACTGAAACTACCCTACTTCATCAGTTTTTCCTTTCCTATCTCCCTACTAATCGCCTTCCTGTTTGTTTATGACCAGCTTTCTGGAAACAGCGAACTCATCGCCCTGCGTAGCTGTGGTGTCAGTGTCTGGCGGTTAGTAGCTCCAGCTCTGGTGCTGAGCTTAATCATTACCGGCATTACTTTTGTATTTAACGAAGCGGTCGTTCCTGCCACCAACCGTCAGGCTAGCCGCACACTTGAACTGGCCCTCAAAGGCCGGGAACCGAAATTTCGTGAGAGAGATATCCTTTATCAGGAATTTGGTAGACAAAAGCTCCCATCCGGTAGAACCGAAAGAGGATTGAGCCGAATTTTCTATGCTCGCGAATTTGATGGGCAGCAGATGAAAGGTCTGACAATCCTGGACTTCTCTCAAAACGGGTTTAATCAAATTGTGATGGCAGAGTCAGCCATTTGGAACTCTGACCAAAAAACCTGGGACTTCTTCAACGGCACCATCTATGTGGTTGACAAAAATGGTTCCTATCGCAACATCCTCAAATTTGAACAGCAGCAACTTCAGCTTCCTCGCGCTCCTCTGGATATTGCTCAAGCAACCACAGATCCCATTGAAATGAACATGGCCGATATTCGGAGGTACCTTGATACGGTAGGCGAGAGGAGTAATCAGAAGGAAGTAACGAGGCTGCGGTTGCGGCTCAATCAGAAGGTTTCTTTTCCTTTTATCTGCCCGGTTTTTGGGCTGGTGGGTGCGACTTTGGGAATTCGATCGCAACGCTCCGGTCGGCGGGCCATTCGGTTCCTGGTTGGCCTGTTAATTATTCTGTTCTATTTCCTGTTTACTCAAATCTGTGACACCCTTTACCTGCTTGGAGTTCTGTCCTCTCCCATTGCCGCCTGGCTGCCTAACGTGACTATCCTGGCTGCAGGGATAGCCCTTCTTATTCGCCATAGCCGATAGAAGGGGCATGGCAGACCTGCGCATACCTATTGCAGAGACGTCCCGTAGAACGTCTCTACAGACTAAAGCGGCTTCAAAAGAACATCATCACTCCGGTTTATGGTCTATCAGAAACTCCAACTCTTTAGACTAAAAATGGTTGATGATTGCCTCCGCAAACTCTGAGCATTTCAGGGGGGGCTCCACAGGTGGCTCCATCAACCGGGCCAGGTCGTAGGTAACCTCACGATTTGAAATCGCTGCCCCAATTCCTTTAGTAATCAGGTCAGCGGCTTCCTGCCAGCCCATGTACTCCAGCATCATCACACCCGACAGGATAAGAGAACCGGGGTTTACCCGGTCTAAGCCTGCGTGTTTGGGAGCAGTCCCGTGGGTGGCTTCAAAGATGGCACACTCATCACCAATATTTGCCCCTGGACCCATGCCCAACCCACCTACAATTGCCGCCGCCGCATCCGAAAGGTAGTCCCCATTCAGATTCATCGTTGCCAGGATGGAATACTCATCTGGACGGGTCTGAATTTGCTGGAAGATGCTGTCGGCAATGCGATCATTCACCATAATCTTGTCTTTCCACTGTCCGTTACCGTGGGTATCCCAGATGGAGTCGAGTACTGCCTTCACTTCAGCACAGGTCTTTTCTCGCTTTTCAGTTGTCATTGCATCGTAGCCTGGCTCAATCTGGCGGGCATTTTCTTCCAGGCTGATGTCAGGGTTTTTCTCCCGGTTGCTGAGAATCCAGGACTCCCGCTCGGTGACACACTCTGCCCGAAACTCGTCAGTGACCAGTTCATAACCCCAATCTCGAAATGCGCCTTCGGTGTACTTCATAATGTTGCCTTTATGCACCAGCGTCACCATCTGCTTGGGTTTGGGCAGGCGCATCGCATGTTTGATGGCGCGGCGCACCAGGCGTTGAGAACCTGTTTTGCTGATGGGCTTAATGCCGATCCCAGAGTCTGGTGGAATCCGCTTTTTGCCATGCTCAGGGGTTGCTGGAATCAGGTCTTCGTTCAGAAGTTTGATCAGGCGATCGCCCACCTCTGACCCCTGCTTCCACTCAATCCCCAGGTAAATATCCTCTGTGTTTTCGCGATAGACAATCACATCTAGCTTTTCTGGAGTTCGGTGGGGGGAAGGCGTGCCTGGATAGTATTTGCAGGGGCGAACGCAGGCATATAAGTCAAAGATTTGGCGGAGAGCCACGTTGAGTGAGCGAATTCCGCCACCAATTGGGGTGGTCAGCGGCCCCTTAATGGCAACCCCAAACTGTTTGATCGCCTGCAAGGTATCCTCCGGCAGGTATTGATAGGTGCCATACTTCTCACAGGCTTCATCCCCGGCGTAAACCTTGAACCAGACAATCTTCCGCTTGCCACCGTAAGCCGCCTCTACCGCTGCATCAAACACTCGTTGCGAGGCTGGCCACAGGTCAATCCCGGTTCCATCTCCCCGAATGTAAGGAATGATGGGGTTATCTGGAACGACCGGTTCACCGTTCTGAAAGGTAATTTGAGAACCTGTGCTGGGTGGAGTAATCCGTTCATACATCATCTGCAGCAACTCCTGGTAACTGACGGGGAAGCTCTTAATAGCCACGATAAATTGAGTTCAGGGCCATGAAAGAAAAGGGGCGATAGCTGTTAGCTGCTGGCTGTTAGCTGTTAGCTCTTTTCAAGTCGAACCATGAACAACCCGCTCTCCTGGCTTGCCGGTGAAAGAGTAGCTTAGACTACTCTTTCATCTAAAACAAAATCCCTGAAATATTGATTTTGTTTTGGTGATAAGCGACGCTTATCGCCAAACTCTCAGGAGAGCCGAGCAACCCATGGGAAAGAGCAGAAGATTTCCACAACTTACACTAACAGCTTCAGTCCTATTGTTTTGCAGCAATTCAAACGAAGCTCACCAGGTATAGCCGCTACCAGGTGGTAACGGTCGTTGCTGGTTGTTAGAAGAAAGGAGGGGTGAGAAGTAGGAGATGAGGGGTTTTGTCCGATGAGTCACGGTTCGGCCGACAGACGCTTTGCAGGCACCCTCGACATATAAGTAGCTGGGTGCAATTAAATTTATGGTTTTTGGGGGTGGAGGAGGTGAAACCTACTGCCTGAGGGCAACGCTCCCACTCCCCTTTCTTCCAATTAATTCTGCCTACTTAGCAGTCCTAAATGATTTGTAAAAGTTAAGGGTTTTGTGAAAAGGAATTCTGGTGGAATCCCTTTTCACAATCCAGATAGAATCGCTATAGCTGGCTACTGCTGCAAAAAAAGATTAATCTCTGGTAATTAGCCAAGTTCTCCGTTACGAATTATCGTATTCCACGAACTTTTTTCATAAACTCTTGAGTAATCCCTTTTTTTATAAACTCCTGGTGCTGGCTGCATTCGTTCACGTTCCCTGGGACCTCTAAAATGAAAACAACGAGCAACCCATTAGGGATAAATCGATAAATCGTTTAGCTCAGGCATGGTGTCTCACTACCATTGCAATTTTGCTCTACCCCAAGAGGGCTAACTACGAATAATCTTCAATGCGCATGCTTACATACCTGCATGGGGATTTAGATGAAAAGGATTTTGGTGGTTGACGACGACACAACCTTACGAATGGCGTTAACTCGCTATTTGGAGAAACGGGGGTATCTCGTTCAGGACGTCGGTTCTGGAATTGAAGCCCTCAAAATTTTTGAAGAAGATCCCCCTGACTTGGTTGTTTCAGATGTCATGATGCCAGAAATGGATGGGTTTGAGTTTTGTCGTCGTCTGCGGGCAACCCGTTCTGGGCAACTGGTTCCATTCATCTTTTTATCTAGCAAGGGAGAAGTTGAAGATCGGGTGCAGGGGCACTCCATTGGAGCAGATGATTACTTGATTAAACCCTTTGAACCCAGAGAACTGCTGGCAAAAATTGAAGCACAGCTGGAGCGATCGCGTCGGATTCACACCGAAATTATTCGTCTACTGCAAAAGGTTGAAGTGAATGGCTCTGCGAGTACTGAAACTGCTCCCCTCCATGCTCATTCAAACAGTACTCCCGCCCCTCTCCCTCTTACTCCTGCAGAAGAAAAAGTATTTTGGGAAGTGATTCAGGGATATACCAACAAGCAAATTGGCGATCGCCTCTTTGTCAGTCCACGTACCGTGCAAACCCACCTCAGTAATATTCTCAGCAAACTTCAGTTGGAAAACCGCTCGCAACTTGTTCGCTTCGCCTTTGAGCGGGGATATAAACCACCCATCGAAGAAGCAGGACAGACCTAGTATTCCGCCAGGAAAATTTTGACAGGTCGCAGACCCGTCAAAATTTAACCCCCATCAACTTCCTGGGTATTCGCTAACCGTCAAATTCAATTTGACAGAGTACTAGTACAACAACACTTCCGTTTTGTTGGGGATGCAGGGGTTCCAACCCTGTCTGGGGGTTTCGCCCCCAAACTCCCATGTTGCAAGATTGAGTGTTTGCAACGCCAGCCTGTCAC
>JAIMBL010000151.1 GCA_023511615.1 Leptolyngbyaceae cyanobacterium HOT.MB2.61 | reverse complement strand
GGGGGCCCGGATATGTTTATAAGAGACAGGGGTTAACGGGGGGGGGGGGGGATTCGCCCCCAGCCAGGGGTTCCACCCCTGCACCCCGTCCTAAGCCTGGTGGCTATAGTTATAGTTTTTGTCGATTCGCTGACCACTTCCACAACCAGGAATGGCGGCGATTCATTCAACTCAATCACTGCTTCCCGATTTTGGAGGGATTGCCACTGCTCCAATGGAATAACGACCACATCGGGAACCCGTGAAGTGTCTCACCGACCCGCGCGGGGAGAACAAACACCGATCGCAGTCTGTTTGGCTGTCCAGGGATGCCCCATCCGAGGTATTTCTACACGAAACTCATCATTCAGGAACTCGACAATCGCTCCATGTCTTCCTTCGCCAACGCCCATTGCGATCAGTTCCCCGTTGACCAGCTCATAGCGGGTATCGGTACCATCCTGATAAACCAGATATTCTTCAAAGGTGAACCGTTTGTTAGTAGTAGTCATTGTGTTTAATGGATGGGGAGTCCCTACCTTCTTCTCTTGATGGTATAGCAGGGGACAGGGGGGATGAGTTTTGAGTTTTGAGTTTTCCCCAATCCCTCCTCCCTGCTCCCTCTCCTTTGGTAACACCTAAGCCAAAGTTGGGTAAACTGCCAGATAAAGTGATTTAATTCCCATCTATGGCTTCAATCTGGACAACTGCGATCGCAACCACTCTTTCTACTGGAATCTTTACTCTGGGAACTGCTTACGCGGTAATTCCAGCCCAGCATTCCGTTTTTGCCTTGAATCAAAAAGCAACCACCCTCAGTGAAGGCCAGATTCGCGCCATTCTGGATCAGATGCAGGCGGCCAGCAACAAGCGGGATACCAAAACCATCATGAAGTTTCTGGCTCCTGATGCCACGGTGCGAATGACGATTGACGCCCAGGGAAAGTCACAGACCATGACCCTGACGCGATCGCAGTATTACCAGTACTTGCAGCAGGGCTTTTACATTACCGAAAACTATCGGGGTCAATACTCCAATCTCAAGATTCAGGTGATGCCTAATAAGAAAGCAGCGATCGCCACCTACGTTTTAGATGAAGAAATTACCATCAAAAACCAGCCCGGCACACTGGTATCTTCCTCCGATGCTTCGATGAAATTTGAAATTGTGAAGGGGCAGATTCTGGTCACTTCCCTCAAAACCGTTTCCAGGCTTGAGTTTAAGACAGAATAAATGGTGTTCAGTGCGGCGCAGGAAAAGGAGCCAGGAGGGGGGAGGGAGGAGATAGAAAAATGCCCTACCCCAGTGACAGTTCCTCCCATCGTAGGAGAGAACAAGGGTAGGGCTGGTGGTGTGAGGAAGATTCAGCAAGGATGATCAGGCTTCATCCAGCGCTGCAATTCCGGGAAGTTCTTTGCCTTCAAGCAGTTCAAGACTGGCACCGCCGCCAGTTGAAATGTGGCTCATCTGGTCGGCTACACCGACTTTTTCAACTGCCGCAACCGAGTCTCCACCTCCAATGATGGTGGTAGTTCCGGTTTTGGTCAAGTCTGCCAGAGTACGGGCGATCGCTTCCGTTCCCACTGCAAACTTATCAAACTCAAACACGCCCATCGGTCCGTTCCAGATTACCGATTTGCAATCTGCCAGAGCCTGCTGAAACACCTTTACGGAATCGGGTCCAATATCCAGCCCCATCCAGCCATCGGGGATACTCTCAACACTAACAGTCCGGGCATTGGCATCCGGAGCAAAGTTATCGGCAACCACCACATCTGTTGGCAGCAACAACTCCACTCCCTTCTCTTTCGCTTTCGCTTCCAGCGACTTCGCCAGATCCAGAAAGTCATCTTCTACCAGCGACTTGCCAACACTCAGTCCCCGCGCTTTGTAAAAGGTGAAGATCATGCCACCACCAATCAGCAGCTTGTTCACCTTTTCCAGCAGGGTTTCGATCACTGTAATTTTGCTGGAAACCTTAGAACCACCAATAATAGCAGCCAGGGGACGTTGGGGATTTTCGATCGCCGCCTGCAAATACTTCAGTTCCTTCTCAATCAGAAAACCTGCAACCGATGGCTTGAGGTAGTGGGTTACGCCCTCAGTAGAGGCATGGGCGCGGTGAGCTGTGCCAAAGGCATCGTTGACATACAGGTCTGCAATAGAAGCCAGTTGCCTGGCAAATTCAGGATCGTTTTTCTCTTCTCCGGGGTGAAAGCGAACGTTCTCCAGCAGAACCACATCACCATTTTGCATGGCTGCCACTGTGGCATTGACTTCATCTCCAATGCAGTCATTTGGCTTGGCAACGGGCTTCCCTAAGAGTTCTGAAAGCCGCTTCGCAACCGGAGTCAGACGAAACTTATCCTGCGCACGGGAAGCAAAATCATCCCCTTTGGGCCGCCCAAAGTGGCTGGTTAAAATAACCTTTGCGCCTTTTGAGGTGAGATCTTGAATGGTTGGCAGGGCAGCCCGGATGCGAGTATCGTCTGTGATATTGCCTTGATCATCCAGCGGAACGTTAAAATCCACCCTGACTAAAACACGCTTGCCCAACAAATCAGAGGACGATAAATTTGCTACAGTCTTTTTGGCCACCGGACCAACCTCCTGGATGAGTAAATAAGTCTTTTTACCTATTGCCATCTTCTCATAAATCTTAGGAAAGTTTTACATTTGTCCTTTGCGAGTTGAAAAGAGGGGGAGGAGAGGGATTTAAAATGACTAGTGATGGAAGAGTCAAAGACGATGTTTAAGACAGTTCTTTTTCCAATCGATCAGAGTCGCGAGTCGCGACAGGCGGCGGAGACGGTTGCAGACGTTGTCAAAGTGCATGGCAGTCGGCTTTTCCTGCTATCGGTTGTAGAAGCACCCGATGGGGAAGCGGGGACTAATGTGATGACATCGCCGGAGGCGATCGCTGAACTTCTAGAAAGCGCCAAAGCCATCTTTACCCAGCAAGGCATTGAAGCTGAAACGATTGAGCGCGAAGGCAAACCTGCCTTCATCATCTGCGATGTTGCTGATGAGATTGAGGCCGATTTGATCATCATGGGTTGTCGGGGTCTGGGGCTTACGGATGAAGGAGCATCAGATAGTGTAACGAATCGGGTGATCAACCTTTCCCCCTGCCCGGTGTTGATTGTTCCATAGGTATGGCTTCCCCTCCTATCCAATGGTATCCAGGGCACATTGCCAAAGCTGAAAAGGCATTACGAGAACAGTTGAAGCTCGTGGATGTGGTGCTGGAGGTAAGAGATGCTCGCATTCCCCTGGCCACAGAGCACCCTCAGCTAGGCCAGTGGATTGGCAATAAAGAGCGAGTTCTGGTCCTGAATCGGCTGGATATGATTCCGGCTAATGTGCGGGACCAGTGGGCAGAATGGTTCACATCGCAGGGAGAAACCCCCTACTTCACCGATGCCCAGCATGGTAAGGGAATTGAGGCTCTCACCAAAGCGGTTCAGGCGGCGGGAGCCCAAATGAATCAGCGCAGGCGTGATCGCGGTATGCTTCCCCGCCCCGTTCGCGCGGTGGTGATCGGCTTTCCCAATGTAGGCAAATCTGCCTTAATTAATCGCCTCTTGAAGCGTCGAGTTGTAGAAAGTGCCCGTCGTGCTGGGGTCACCCGCCAGCTGCGGTGGGTCAGAATTTCGGATCAGATCGAACTGCTGGATGCCCCCGGCGTTTTACCTTTCCGCCTGGACGATCAGCAGGCTGCGCTCAAACTGGCCATTTGTGATGATATTGGGGAAGCGGCCTATGATAACCAGCGAGTTGCCGCTGCCCTTGTAGACCTGCTGAAGCAGCTTCAGGTGGAGTCGGTACTCCAGCACCGCTACGAACTGGAGGCCACCTCCGGCACCGGGGAAGACTATCTCCATCATTTAGCAGTGACCCGCTACCAGAGCGATGTCGAACGTGCTGCCCGTCAACTTTTGAATGACTTCCGCAAAGGCACTCTGGGAGCGATCGCCCTGGAACGGCCACCCGTGATGGGGCGATGAGGGATGAGGGGTGTTAGTTGTTGGTTGTTAGTGGTTAGTAAAGTATTCAGGTAACCAGTAAGAGATTAAAGTAGCATCGCTCGTCTGTTGCCCATCGCCTGTTGCCTTTTTCCAAACTCATCCACCCATTCACTTCCTACAAAAGCCTCATCTCCCGCAGGGTCTGCTCCAATCGCACTCCCTCAGGGGAACCTTGCTGTTTGTGCAGAGCGATCGCCTGTCGGAAGGCATTGACACTTGCCATCACCTGACCCTGTTTCAACAAGGCAACGCCCAGATTTTGATAGGCATCGGCATAGTTGGGATTCAGTTGAATGGCTTTCTGGTAATGGGCGATCGCCCCTTCCAGATCTCCCATTGCTTTCAGAGTAAGTCCCAGATTGAAGTGACCTGGAGCAAAATTGGGAGCGATTTCCACAGCCTGTTGAAAACAGGTTTTTGCCCCAGGTAAGTTGCCTTGCTGCTGCAACAGACTGCCCCAGTTGTGATAGGCACCCAGCTTCAGGTGGGTAGAGATGGGTTGCTCCGTTGCCCGCTGGTAATGGTACTCGGCCTGGGCAGTTTGATTAAGCTGACGATAGGCACTTCCCAGGTGGTAGTGCAGTTCATACAGCACAGGCGGTTCTACCTGGGGGGATTGCAGTCCCCGTTGAAGAAGTTCCATACCATCTGGTAGATTGCCGCAGTCGATGTAGAGCGCTCCTAATTTGTTGCAGATGTAGGAATCGTTGGGATTTGCAGTCAGGTAGCGTTCCATGATGGTGCGGGCGCGGTCTACTTTGCGGCGTCGGGCGATCGCCTCTGCCCCATATCCCCCATGCCGAATTGCCACGCCTGGCAGTTCTAACACCTGCCAGTGGGGTTCCTGGTTCAAAATCGTCATGATGGCATCATCAACCAGTTCATGATAGGGACGGGTAAACCGGATGTCAGAGCGATTTCGGAATACCCGTGAGATTAGCGATGGGGGATGGTTCTCCACTTCTTGCCGTAGAAGAGTTATAGCCAGTGCATCCTGCCTCTGTATTGCCTGCTTCAGGGTTGGAACAATTTCCGGCACCAGCACCTCGTCAGCATCCAGCACCAGAATCCACTCACCCCTGGCATACTTCAACGACTCATTCCGAGCCGCAGAGAAATCATCACACCAATCAAAGGAATAAACTCTGGCTCCAAAGGCTCTGGCAATATCAATCGTCCTGTCGGCGGATCCCGTATCTACCACAATCATTTCATCTACGAAACCGTGAACGCTTTCCAGGCATTGAGGCAGTAGGGCTTCCTCATCCTTCACAATCATGCAAAGACTCAAGTTCATGGGTGATCTTCTGCATTATTTCTGGATGCTAGGGAGCAGAGGAGTTTTGAGTTCTGAGTTTTGAGTTCTGAGTTTTAAGTTTTCATCTCCCCCTCCTCCTCACTAATGGCAAAACTCACTGCCAGCAACCTAATATAAGCAACAACAGCTTACTTGATAAACTGCAACAAATCGAACTCCTGGCGAATATCGAGCAGAGAATAATCAAGCGGTACATGTAACCCCGGCAGCAAGCGTTTGCAGTCGTCCTGGAACGGGCAAAAGGAAGACATGACCAACAACGGCTCTCCTGGCTTGCCGGTGAAAGAGTAGCGTAAGCTACTCTTTCACCTCAAACAAAATCCCTGAAATATTGATTTTATTTCGGTGATAAGCCTCGCTTATTACCAAACTCTCAGGAGAGCCCCAACAACCAACAACTAACACAACAACTAAATAGCCAATAACTAACCATCACTCATCTATCCGATCTCCCATCTGTACCAGTACTCTGTCAAATTGAATTTGACGGCTAGCGAATACCCAGGAAGCTGATGGGGGTTAAATTTTGAGGGTCTGCGACCCGTCAAAATTTTCCTGGCGGAACACTAGCCGCTATCCAAGCGGGTTAGTTATGCTAGCCAAGAGCCTCCATCCGGCTATCGGTTTTCCCTGAACTGGTTCGTGAGCCTTAACACCTTTCTGATTCAACTGGTCTGCTTTTCGTGCGTTCTGATGCTGCTTCAGGCTCGACGGGTTGCGCGTGGGTGGGTTCTGATATCGGGGGGCATTTTGCTGGTGCTGGTAGGGATGATGATCCTGGCTCCGGAGATCGCAGGCTGGGTGAGCGGAGGACTGTGGGCGGTGCTGATAGTTCTGCCTCTGGCGGGTTACGCCATGATCGGTCGTCTGGTTGCCCAGGAGCGGTTTAGACAGGCAAGTAGACTGGCAAGCTGGGTGCGCTGGTTACATCCCCTGGATGGACTATTTGAGTATCCGGCCCTGCTGCGAGGTTTAGAGTTGGGGCAACGGGGAAGGGTGGATGAAGCCATTCGGCTGTTTGAGCAGCATCAGGCAAAAACGACGATTGGGAACACCGCCAGGGCATTACTTTACCGAATAGGCGCACGCTGGGAAGACGCGATCACCTGGGTACAGCAATCCCTTTCTGAAAAGGTGGCGTTCAAAGATATTTCAGTTGCCTTGATCTATTTGCGATCGCTGGGGGAAGTGGGAGATCTCAACGGACTTCTGCATGCCGTTGAACGATTTGAACATCAGTTTGGCCCCTGGGGTGATACCGCATCGCTGAGTCTGGGCAGGATGTTTGCCCTGGCGTTTTGTGGTCAGACAGAGGAAGTGCGGCAGCTATTTGAAGGTCCACTGTCCAATTACTCCAATCTGACTCATCAGTACTGGCTGGCAACGGCTGAATGGGCGGCTGGAAATCCGTCCTTTGCCCGCCAACAGTTTCTTGCCCTCCAGCAACGGTCTGATTCTGTGCAAAACGCCGCGATCGCCTGGCGATTGTCCCAACCCCCGATCGATCTGGATCAGGTTCTTGACCTTTCCTCGCGTAAAATCCTGATCCGGCTGCGTGTGGAAACCGGGCAAGAGTCTCACTACAGCTTGAGGCAAGCATACAGGGGGCGCAAGACCTATGTGACCTACCTTTTGATTGCAGCAAACCTGCTCATGTTTGGATGGGAGGTCATCTCCGGCGGTAGTGACAATCCAGAAACCCTGTATAGTCTGGGCGCACTGGTTCCAGAAGTTGTTTTTGCAGGCGAGTGGTGGCGTGTCGTTACAGCTAACTTCCTCCACCTCAATTTTCTGCACCTGCTGGCAAATATGGTGGGTTTATACATTCTGGGACGGTTCATTGAAACTGTTCTGGGAGCTGGTCGGTTCCTGTTGATTTACGGCTTCAGTGGGGTTGGAGCGATGCTAACCGTTGCGATCGTGGCTGTGATAGCAGAAACTCCCATCTTTGTTGTCGGGGCTTCCGGTGCGGTCATGGGGCTTTTGGGCGCAATGGGAGCCATTTTTTTGCGCGGCTGGCAACAGGAAAAAGCTCAAGTGGCTGGCAAACAACTGCTCTGGCTTCTGGCGCTGATTGGATTGCAGGTAATTTCAGACCTGCTCATCCCAGAATCCAGCCTGGTAGGGCACCTCTCAGGGTTGAGCATCGGGTTCCTGGCAGGTTACCTGTTGTCATATCGACTTAAGCAATCCTGATAACCGAACAACTGTCAGAAAACTTCTGCCATGAAGCACTAATGGCTATAGCTATAATTCAGGATTGCTAGACAACCCAAATAAGGTACAGTGCTTTTCATCATGACTGTACGCCTACCGTTCTCTCGTTTCTTTAAGTCCAGCGATCGCCCCAGCCTCTCTGCACAGATGACGCGGATTGGGCTGGTGCTCACTGTTTTCTTTGTGGCACTGGCGGTGCTGGCTCCGCTATTGCAAAGTATTGGTCTGTTGCAGAACCCGACTGAGTTTCTGGATAACCCACCCCACCAACCTCCTTCCTGGAATCACTGGTTCGGCACAACCCGTCTGGGCTATGATGTTTTTTCCCGAACTGTATTTGGGAGTCAGGCAGCACTGCAAGTGGTGATTCTGGCAACCCTGCTGAGTTTGGTGGTAGGAGTGCCATTGGGTATGGTTAGTGGCTATCTGGGCGGCAGACTGGATCGGGTACTGCTGTTTTTGATGGATACCCTCTACACGCTGCCAGGATTGCTGCTGTCTGTCACGCTGGCGTTTGTTGTTGGGCGGGGTGTGGTGAATGCGGCGATCGCCCTCAGCATTTCCTACATTCCTCAGTACTATCGGGTCGTGCGCAACCACACGGTCAGTGTCAAGACGGAGCTATTCATTGAAGCTGCCCAGGCAATGGGAGCCTCCACCGGGCACATCCTGAGACGGTACCTGTTCCTCAACGTGGTGCAAAGTGTCCCTGTCCTGTTTACCCTCAATGCCGCCGATGCCATTCTGACCTTAGGCGGTTTGGGCTTCCTGGGATTAGGCTTACCCGAAGAAGCTCCTGAATGGGGACAGGATCTGCGTCAGGCATTGGATGGTTTGGCCACCGGTGGCATCTGGTGGACTACCCTATTTCCCGGACTCACCATGATGATGATGGTCATGGGCCTGTCATTATTGGGGGAAGGGTTGAACGAGTGGTTGAACCCCAAGTTGCGCATCAGAAGTGAGGATTAGAGATTGGAGATGAGGAACTGGGGGCCAGAAACTGGTGTTGCAAACACTAAATTTTGCAACATGGTTTGAGGGCTTCGTCCCCAGGCGGGAATGCATGAACCACTCTTTAGCCCCTATCCCCCTGCCCTTCTGCACCCGTCATCCGCTGGCGTTGCTGAATCTGGGGATAAAAAGGTGCTGGATGCTTAAAACTTTGTTTCAATTCATCCCGCTTCTCAGAAATACCCATCTGCTACATGAACTTGCTGACCAGGAACAGCGGTTGACTAGAATAGGTCAGGAGAAACCTTAATATCCAGTTTCGATTCCCTGTCCTGCCCTTGACGAGTAAGCGCTCATGACTCCGCCGCCCCGCAAGTCGCAAACGATTATGGGTGCCATCACCCAGGCAGTGCAGACTGTCCAGGCCAAAATTAATTTCTCCAAGCTCAAGCTCAAGCCCAATGCCAGGGTACCGGAATTGTGGGTGCAGAATGCCGGGGCAGAGAAGGCAGAAGTGTATCCTTTGCTGGGCGATCGCTACCTGCTGGGGCGAAGTTCTCGGTCTTGCGAGATTGTAGTTCGTAACCCAGTGGTGAGTCAGGTACACCTCTCGCTCAACCGTGACAGTCAGCCTAAAGGGAAACTCAGCTATTTCTTCCGGGCTCCTTTTGTCCTCAAGGATGAAAACTCCACCAATGGAGTTTATCGAGGAAAGCGGCGCATCCGTAAAGAACTGCTGCGTCACGGTGCTGTCTACACCCTGGGGCCGCCAGAACTGGAAGCTTCTGTCCGAATTAAGTATGTAGATCCGCCCCCCGTTTATGTTCGGTACTTTCAGTATGGCATGTATGGTATCGGTGGGCTGACCGTGCTGACCGTGATTGCCGTACTGCTGGAATGGCAAAAGTTTACTGTCACCCCATTGCCAATCTCCGTTCAGGGACCGAATGTAGTGTATTCGCGAGATGAAACCCCGCTGAATACGATTACAACCCGCACCCATACCGAACTGAAGCAACTGAGGGATTTTTCACCCTATTTGCCCAAAGCGGTAATTGCCTCCGAAGACAGTCGCTACTACTGGCATCTTGGAATCGATCCAATTGGAACTTTGCGGGCACTGGTGACGAATATCCAGGGTGGCGCAATCCGGGAAGGAGGCAGTACGCTGACCCAGCAACTTGCCCGCAGTCTCTTCAGAGACTATGTAGGTACGGAGGACTCCGCTGGTCGCAAGTTGCGAGAAACGGCGGTTGCCCTCAAGCTGGAAACTTTTTATAGCAAGGACTTTTTGCTGCTTACTTACCTGAACCGGGTTTATATGGGTAGCGGCACCTACGGCTTTGAGGATGCGGCTCAGTTTTACCTGGGTAAATCCGCCAAAGATTTGACCCTTTCGGAAGCTGCAACGCTGGCCGGAATTTTACCTGGCCCTAACAGCTTCAACCCGGTGCGGGATTATCAGAAGGCAATCGAACTCCGCGATCGCGTCCTCAATCGCATGGTAGACTTGAACATGGTCAGCGCTGAGGAGGCTCAACGGGCGCGGCGATCGCGAATTGAAGTCAATCCCAAAGCACGAGAAGAACTGGAAAGCACCCGCGCTCCTTACTACTATGGCTACGTCATGGATGAGTTGCGCCAACTGTTGGGGGAGCAACTGGCGGAGGAAGGGAACTTTGTGATTGAAACAGCCCTGGATTTGTCCATTCAGGAAGCTGCCGAAGCCTCTCTACGGGATGCCGTCAACAGCACCGGAGCAAGCGCCGGGTTTTCCCAGGGGGCGATCGTCACCATCGACTCTAAAACGGGTGAAATTCTGGCCCTGGCCGGAGGAACTGATTATAAAAAAAGCCAGTTCAACCGGGCTTACCAGGCACTCCGCCAACCCGGTTCAACCTTCAAAATTTTTCCCTACGCCGCCGCTTTAGAGCAAAACATTTCTCCTACAACGACCTATTCCTGTGCCCCACTGAACTGGGAGGGGCAATTCTTTGAAGGTTGCCGTTCCGGTCGTGGCAGCATGGATATGTATACTGGTATGGCCCTGTCTGAAAATGTGATTGCGTTGCGAATTGCCCAGGAAGTTGGGCTGGGCAGGGTGGTAGCCGTTGCCCAACGAATGGGAATTCAGTCAAAACTAAACCCGGTGCCGGGTCTGGCCCTGGGACAAAGCGAGGTGAGCCCTTTAGAACTGACGGGAGCGTTTAGCGTGTTGGCCAACCGGGGAGTGCGCAACCGCCCCCACGCGATTCGACGAATTCTGGATGGCAGTGACTGCAAAGACCGCAACCAGTATAAATCCTGCCGCGTAATTTATCCAGCAGAACCCGACAAGGACATGAATCAACCGGTTCTTCAGCCCGAAATTGCGGCCTTGATGACCGAACTTCTGCGGGGAGTCGTGGCGAATGGAACCGGACGGGCGGCGGCGATCGGGCAGGGCGAAGTGGGAAAGACTGGTACCACGAACGATAACCGCGATTTATGGTTTGTCGGCTACATTCCCGACGGTTTGGTTACGGGCATCTGGCTTGGGAATGACGACAATTCCCCTACTTCGGGCAGCAGTGCCCAGGCTGCGCAACTGTGGGGGACCTATATGGGTAAAGTCGTTCGATAAGCAAACCTGTACGATTTTGGATTCTGGACTTTAGATTCTGGATTGGGAAATCCCAAGGCATCCTGGCGAGGATGCATTACTGATTCTGCGAAAGTTTGTATCCCAACTATGAGCAATAGTGGGGGCTAATTCAGATGGGAAGACTTCTAGCAATTTTTCAGTTTTGACAGGGTGTTTTATACACGAAACCCGAAATGAAACGTGCAAAAGGGTTTTAGAGTTGTTCAAAGCTCTGGTGAATGAATCCAGGCTAGAGGCGCTCAAATACGTTTTTGCCGGAAACTCTATCCTTCCCCCTCTTTAACCTGAGTAGTTACCTTTCGTCGTAACCAGATTCCACGCATTCCTACAGCCGAGGCTGCCTGGTAATCTTCTTCAAAGCTGTCGCCAATATGCCAGGCAAATTCAGGCGAGCAATGGTGTTTCTGAAGGGCGATCGCAAAAATTTTTGCATCAGGTTTGGCCGCTCCCACTTCTGTTGAAATCGTAATGGATGAGAAATAATCCATTAAATTAAGTGCCTGTAACACCTGGTAAAGACGCGAATCAAAATTAGACAGAACGCCAAGCTGCACTCCCATTGCCTGCCATCGTTCCAAGGCCGGACGTACATCGGGATACAGAAACCAGGGTTCAGCCAAAGCAAAGTGGGCGTACAGTTCAGCAAAAAACTCTTCAAAGTTAGAAAAGCGCTGGAGCGCATCCACCTGTTGAAACGTTTGGGTTGCGATCGCCCGCCACCAGGCAAACTCCTTCACCTGAATCGTAACCGGATCCGTTTCCGCAAACGCAGGCACTCCTGCGGCCTTAAAGCTTCTGAAAAAAGCCCGATTCAACTCCGCCGCAGAAACCTCAACCCCAAACCGACGCGCAACTTCTCCATAAATCTCGCCAACACTCCCCCGCACCCCAAACAGGGTTCCTACCGCATCTAGAAAAATCACCCTGGGAAACCTGCGATCGCCCCTATTTCCCATCACCTGCCTCTCCTTCACCACTCTTCACCCCATCATTCCATTATTTTCCCCTCAAACTCACAACTCTTTTCCCCCGTCGCCCGTTGCCTCCAATACTCCTCCCCCATCATCCTCTCCCAATCCCTCCCACCTCTAACCCACGCATCCCCTACAGCGAGTTTCAAATGCATAGACCACACTTCACCCCCCAGCCCCAAAAGCCAGCCTCTAGCCCCTCAAAGGGTGGCTAACCCCACTGAAAACCCCTGTAAAATCAATGTGAACCTTTTCACCCACGGAGAACTCCCCTTGCCCACCCTTGGCGTTAACATTGACCACGTTGCCACGATTCGACAGGCAAGACGAACGGTAGAACCTGATCCTGTTGCAGCAGCAGTTTTAGCAGAACTGGGAGGAGCGGACGGCATCACCGTTCATCTGCGCGAAGACCGTAGACATATTCAAGATCGGGATGTGCGCCTGTTACGGCAAATCGTGCGTACCCACCTGAACCTGGAAATGGCCGCAACAGATGAAATGGTCGCGATCGCCCTCGACATCAAACCCGACTACGTTACCCTCGTTCCCGAACGGCGGGAAGAAGTCACCACCGAAGGCGGCTTAGACGTGGCAGGGCAGGCAGACCGCATAGCAGAAGTTGTAGATGCGCTTCAGGAGGCAGGCATTCCCGTCAGTCTGTTCATTGACGCCGACCCGCGCCAGATTGAAACAGCCGCGGAAGTGAAAGCCAAGTTCATTGAACTTCACACCGGACAGTATGCCGAAGCCCAAACCGAAGCCAGTCGGGAGAAAGAACTCAAGACTTTAGCGGAAGGATGCGGGCTGGCGATCGCCGCAGGTTTACGAGTCAACGCAGGGCACGGACTCACCTACTGGAACGTTTACCCGGTCGCCTGTCTTCCTGGTATGGAAGAACTCAATATCGGACACACCATCATCAGCCGCGCGGTTCTTGTTGGGTTAGAGCGTGCCGTCCGCGAAATGAAACAGGCCATCCGG
>JAIMBL010000150.1 GCA_023511615.1 Leptolyngbyaceae cyanobacterium HOT.MB2.61 | reverse complement strand
CTCAAACAAAATCCCTGGAATATTGATTTTGTTTTGGTGATCAGCGACGCCTATCACCAAACTCTCAGGAGAGCCAATGGGGCAGGAGGAGAAAGTGCTGTACCGTTGAGATTACGCCTATCTTTTGTTCTAACTGTTGCAGGTAGTGCTATGTCTCCAATTCATACCAACTAAACGTTATGGGCATTGCATCACGCTACTGGACACTCACCAAAATTAACAGCGCCGGGCAACTGAGAAAGGAGGAAGTTGCCCCCGCGAAGGTATTTTTTCGGCAGCAATTTCTAGATTTGCCGGATGGAGATGTACCCGACACCCTGATTCAGCGACAGTTGATGCATATGGTTCGCTCCCTGAAAAGGAATTCTGAGAATCCTACCGCCACAGAAAACCCTTCTGACACATCTTATCTGGCTGAACTGTGCCTGCGTTGTTTTATTTCCCACCAAATTCAGCAGGTTTGTGCCCAGTTGGAAGCCCGCTTTGGCAGGCAGCATGGCTTTACCCGTCATGATTTGTTTCCCTTCGTGTTAGATGACGATGGCAAACCGGGACAGCACCCATTGGCGATCGCCATTTTGCAAAGTTTTGACCCTGAGCGCAGCAGCCTCTCCACCTGGACCACTCGCCTGGTCAAGCATCACCGTGAACTGAATGCCTTTCTGCTGGAGTGTGGTGTTTACCTGCTGAGTGATTGGGCGATTTTGAACGATACCACACCCCATAAGCTGGAACGGGTATTTGCAGAAGTTTACCCACGTACTCCTTTAGAAGTGAAGCAGGCGATCGCGTTATTAGAAAGCTATCACGCCGTTTACCGTCTGGAGCGGTTGAGGCAACGACAGGCTGGTAACGGCGGCAGGCAATGCTTACCCCCAACTCTGCCTCAACTGGAAACCATCAGCCAACTGCTCAGGCAAAAGGCTAACCTGGCCCTTTCCCCCGATTCCGTTCTCACACGGCTGCAAACGATGGCCGATCGATTGCGCCAGTATCGGATCGCAACCCGCCGCGGAACTCCTGAAAAAAGTACCCCTGAAATCCCCGACCCTCCCTATCTTTCCAGTCCTGCGGATAGTGAAGATGACCCCGATCGCTTTTTGCAGGTTTATCGCCATCAGTTTACTGACTGTTTGAATCGGGCTCTGGAACAGGTCGTGGGCGATCGCCTGAAGTCCATCAAACCACCCAAAAACAAACACTTCATCACCGCCCTCCAGCTCTTCCATTGCCGCAAAATGTCAATGACGGAAATTGCCACCCACATTGGGCTAAAAGCCCAGTTTGAAGTGAGCCGCCTGCTCAAACTCAAAGAATTTCGGGCTGATGTTCGTCATTGGATGCTGAATTACCTGCGCGATCGCGTTACAGCTCTGGCTAAAGACTTTCTCGACCCCGACCAGTTAAGAGCCCGCAATGCCCAGATCGAAGCGGCCCTAAACCAGCAAATCGAAGAAGTAATTGGTTCCGATGAGAAACAGGCAAAAACCCCAAAAAATTACATTTCCGACAGTTTCTTTGCTCGCAAGCTATGTGAGTACCTCGATGAGATAGTTGCTAGTTGTTAGTTATTCAGTTGTCAGATTAGTTATCAGAGAGGAGTGTTGAGTTCTAAGTCCTGAGTTCCAATCCCTGACTCCTAGCCTCCAGCCCCCAGTCCCTAATCCCTGACTCCTAGCCCCCAGCCCCCGGTCCCTCGCCCCTACCTCCTGCCTCCTGCCTTCCTACCCCCCTGTCCTTTTTTCCAAACCTATGAGTGACCCCATGTTGAACTCTCTTGACTTCCTCACCGAAATGGAGCTTTTGCCAGAAGAGGCGATCACCCTGGAACCCAGCCACCTGATACAGGCTGCAAATTTGAGTAGCCAGGTAAACCCGGAACGGCAGTGGCAGGTTTATTTGAATGCTCTGGCACTGTTTAGTTTTGAACAGTGGCTACAACGGCGCTCCGGAGTTTTCACCCTGAATTATGAACATTGCTCGCTGATGCAGCCCTCCTATGCCGAAGCAATTCCAGCCGTTTGCAATCTGGAGGTCAACCAGTTCAGGTTGTGTTTGCTGGCAGTGGGCGATCGGGATGATACCGTGATGATTCCCGCCGCAGCGGTTGATTTGCCAGAGTTTGTAGATCATTTTTATGTGGTGCTGGAAGTCCACGAAGAGCAGCAGCAGGCAACGATTCAGGGAGTTCTACGGTATGACCAGTTGGTGCGCTATCGGCAGTCCCAACCCATTCAGGTCGATGCAGATCAGAATTACGCTGTTCCCTATACCTGGTTTGATGCAGATCCTGATTCGCTCTTGCTATACCTGCGGTGTTTGAACCCTGCTGCTATTGCGTTACCAACTGCTGCCAGCGATCGCCCCCCTTCTTTAGCGCACTGGCTCCAATTCATTACCCAACCTGCTATCAACGCAAGCCTGTGGTTGCGAGAGCAGTGGGATGAGGTGGCACAGGAATTTTCCTGGATACTGCTACCTCCTCCAGTGGCAGCTTCTGCGCTGCGATCGCCCATTACAGATTCTTTCCGGCGATCGCCAGGGGAGGAATTTGAGGCGATCGTGCAACAACTGGAACGTAGTGGATTACGCCTTCCGACCCAGGCACGGGGCGCTTACCGGGACTGGATCATGGCAAACATTCCCCTGCGGCTGTATGCCGTTGTGGGAGAACTTCCTCCTGTCGAAGGGACACCAGAATGGTCCCTGCTCCTCGTCCTGGGTGCCCAACCAGGGGCCAATTTGCCCCAAGACATCAGCCTGGAAATCAGCGATCCGAATGGTATTTTAGTCCAACGAAGCCTCGACGTACAGACCAACGGCGACTACCTGGTTGCCCAGGTTTCAGGCACCTGGGACGAAAAATTCCTCGTCAGCATCACCCTCCCCAATGGAGAACGCCTGACCTTACCACCGTTTACGTTCCAGCCAGGTTAGTTGTTAGTTGTTAGTTGTTGGTTGTTAGAGAATCCTTGAAAACCCCCTGATTCCCTCGACCCCCTTTCCAGGATTGCCACAAAAAATTGGCAAACTCGGCTGGAGTTCAATGCTGACTCAGCGCTTAGCACCCAGCACTCAAAACTCCTCCCTCCCTCTCCTCCCTCCTCTCCCCCATGCCCCCTCTCTCCCCTCTCTACCGACTCAAAGTTAGACGCATTGAACAAACCTGTGTCTTCGAGTTGTCCTGGGGAAAGGGGCAGGAATTGACGACTGAGTTGAGGTATCCAGAAACGCTCACCACTTTCTATCAAGCATGGCAGCAGGCCTACCTGAACTTCTATAAGTCTGCTTTGCGGGCACGGGTTGACCACAGTGGAGCCCTGGTTTCACCTCCGATCGACTGGCGAACTCAACTGGTGCAGGCAGAAGCCAAGTTGCTGTCTGAATTTCATTACTGGCTTAGCAGCGCAGAACTATTGGAAATTCGGGCTGAGATTGCTAAAGCGGCCTCTGGCAAAATCGATAGTGATACCACACCAGTGGATGTGTTTTTAACCTGCGAACCGCTGGAACTGGCGCGGTTTCCCTGGGAAGCCTGGGAAATAGGGACGGAGTTTGCTACCACACGAGCTATTCGCATTGCCCGCACCCCAGCTACGATTCGGGCGGAGGCTGTACGACGCAAGCGGCGGGGGCGAGTCAGGATTCTGGCTATTTTGGGAGATGATACCGGTTTAAATTTTCAGGCAGACCGGGAAGCGGTGAAAGCACTGGCTCAGAGTGCTGAGGTAGAGTTTGTGGGATGGCAGCCAGGGCAGGATGTGGCTGAGCTAAAGACGCGCATCTGTCGGGCGATCGCCGCTGAGCAGGGCTGGGATGTGTTGTTCTTTGCCGGACACAGCAACGAAACGGCGCTTACCGGTGGGGAACTGGTAATTGCCCCCAATGAGTCAATTCTGGTGCAGGAAATTGCTCCCCAACTCACACTGGCAAGGGAGCGGGGACTGCAATTTGCCATCTTCAATTCCTGCAATGGTTTGACCATTGCTAATACGCTGATTAATCTGGGCCTGAGCCAGGTTGCCGTCATGCGCGAACCAATTCATAACCGGCTTGCCCAGGAATTTCTGGTACGGTTTTTGCAGCATTTAGCGGAATTCAAAGATGTCCACGATGCCATGCTGGCGGCCTGCCAGTCGCTAAAGCTGGAACGCAACCTGACCTATCCCTCCGTCTATCTGATTCCCTCGCTGTTCCGTCACCCCGATTCTGCTCTATTTCGCATGGAACCTGCGGGCTGGCAACAACAGCTCAGACGCTGGTTACCCTTGCGGCATGAGGCGATCGCGCTTTCTACTCTTCTACTGCTCAGCCTGCTTCCGATTCAATCCTTTTTTCTAGAGCCACGCCTCTGGGTGCAGGCACTTTATCGGGATATCACTCGTCAAATTCCCAAAACAGAACCTCCAGTTGTCCTGGTTCAAATTGACAAGGATTCACTCCAGCGCGGCAGCATTCGTGCCAACAAAATTAATCCGATGGACCGGAGTTATCTGGCTCATCTTTTGAATCGAGTGCTGAAGTTGAACCCTAAAGTAGTGGGTGTGGATTATTTGCTCGATCAACCAACTAATGACGATCAACAACTGGCAAAATTTGTACAGCGTGCGGTTCAGCAAAATACATGGCTGGTGTTTGCTGCTGTTGAGAGAGAAACAGGCGGCGAAATTGGGGTCACTCCTCAGGTTGCAAGTCTTGAGTCGGTTCAACAGGGTTATATTGACTACTTCAAGGGCTATGTTGAACTTATTCCAGCCAGTGAAGATTGCTCCATCGGCTGTCCGTTTGCCTACGTGTTATCGCTGGCTTCTGCCCTGAATCAGGCATTTCCCGACTCCAGAACGCTTCCCGCTCCGGCTCAAAGTAAGCGCGATTTTCGAACTCAGGTACTGGCCTATGCGCAACAAAATCAGAAACAAGACTCCAGAATTGAATTCCTATGGAAACGGCGACATCTTTCACCTGTTACCGGTCGGACCAATTGGACAGGTTTAGCGCACTGGCTGAGACCCATTATTGACTTTTCCATTCCACCCGATCGCGTCTATCGTCCTATTCCTGCCTGGCAAGTTCTGAGTCCATCTTCTCCTGATTCAGATATTGCCAAATCATTCTCGTCGTCCGCGATCGCTCAGCCAATCATTTTGCTGGCACCCGGTGGGTATGACCAAGCCGGAACGATAACACCGGGCGATGATAACTATGCAACACCACCAATGGCATTTAGATATTGGAACCAACAACCTCAAATCTTTACAGGTGGGCAATCCCATGCCTACGCCATTCACAATTTGCTAAATCAACGGTTAGTTGTGCCCATTCCCGATTTATGGATGATTGGAGTGGCGGCCCTGTTGGGAAAGGGACTCTCACTGCTGATCATTGGCCGGAAACGGTGGTGGATTGTGGCAGGGATAGTGGCAACGGTTGCCTATGGGTTGCTGAGTTTGCAAATGTATATCTCGGTTGCATTTTTGTTGCCGTGGCTTTTACCTTCAGTTGCATTTTGGATTTATACTCTACCTGCTTCAGGGAGGAAATCTCATGACTAAATTTGAACTATTTTTAATGGTGCGATCGCCTCTAAGTCGTTTACTCGGAGTACTTTTGCTCCTAACCTGCGGCATAGTTCTCCCTTCGGGAAGCCATACAAATTTTTTGCTCAAACCATTCTTTCAAGGAGTAGAAGTTGCACAAGCCGTTCCAGCTAAAGCAAAGTCATGGGATGAGGTTTGGACTCTATTGAAGCAAAAAAAGATTAGAGGCGGATCTCGTGGTGGGGAGGTTTGCCCGATAGCTCCTGCAAGGGCATTTGAGGTACCTCAAGTGTGGAGCGATCGCCCCCTTTTCCTCTGGCAAGGATCTCTTGCACGCATTGAGGTCACCGATGAAAAGGGAGTGCCTCTGTGGAAAAAACCTGTCTCCAAAGAGACGGCAAGCATCATTTATGGTGGTAGATCATTTCAACCAGGCCAGACTTACCTCTGGAAACTATTTACAAACCGATTTCAATTAACGCCAGAGTATACTCTTAAATTTCAAATGATGGAGCCTCAGAAGCGCGATCGCATCACCGCTGACTTAACAGCATTAGACACCCAACTCAAAACCAAAGGCGCAACTCCAGAGGAAATCGCCCTCCAGCGGGCGAACTATTTCGTGAACCAGAATCTCTTATCCGATGCTCTCCAGGAAATGTACTCCGTCAAAGATCCCTCCAATACCCTCAAAGAAATCATTCAACAGACTCCATCAGCGTTATGTTCGAGATAGGGAGTTGTCAGTTGAGTGCCCCTCCGCTGCCGGGGGTGCTGAATAGCAGGATGAATTGGAACGAAGTTTCAATTCATCCAACCCTAAATTCATCCCCAATATCAGCAACGCTCTGCCACAGCCCACCCTTTTGCATAACCTCCCCCGCACTGGAGATACATCGATATAAATGAGTCCCAGTTGCCCCTTTTGGAGGTCAGGTATGATTTCTACCCTCGATGCTTCTCTGTCTACCCTGATTGATGCGGCCAGTTTCACCCAGTTAACGCTTCCCTATTCTCTTTTAGGCAACGAACCCTTTTTGTCTCTGGCACCGGACTGTGGTGGAGGGCTGATTTTGCAAAAGTCGTTTTATGCTGATTTTGTCAGCCCTGGTGCAGCGGTTGGGGGTGATTTTGATGCCCATTGCACGGCGATTTATGCGATCGGCAAGATCCAATTTCAAGTCCTTGAAACCCATGCAGAACGGCAGCAAGCACTACAGCAGCGAATGGATTGTATTGAAAAGCTCTATCAGGTAGCCAGTGTGTCGTCTTCTCTCCACAGGGCATCTCTGATGTTGCATCAGTTGTGTGATTGGGTTGGAATTCATGAAGCCAGCGAAATTCCAGTAGAGTGGGTTGCCAGGCTGGCAGGCGTGCAGCCCAAAACGGTGCATTTAGCCTGGGAGAAATATTGGCAGGATTGCCAGTTGTTTGTGGAGCACTGATTATATTAGGAGCCAGAAGATAGGAGACAGGGATTAGGGACTGGGGGCTAGGGGCTAGAGAGCAGGTATTGGAGCTCAATGGGGACTGGCTCCTTTGATGACTCAGTCTTTTGCCCAAACCACCCAGGCTGCCAAGGCTGAGGAGGCCAAGCGGCTGAACCGGGAGGCAACGCAGCAGTATCATAGAGGCGTTTAGTGCAGCGATCGCCCCCTTTCAAAAGTGCTGGCAATTCGAAGTATCCTCTGGCGCTGGATGGGTTTCAGCAAGCTCTGGTGGTGATTCGGGCGGTGGGAAAAACAACAAACTTCGGAGGTTTTAACCTAAAACTGCACCTCATGACTCACATCAGCGCTTAAACCTCCAAGGTTTTGGCAAACAATCTCTTTCAACAGCCATGTCTCCTCAACGATCGCTTTACCGGTTAGGACTTACCGCTCTGGCACTCTTCTCAAACGGAGGGTCATTACTTCTGCCAATGACCCTTTCTCCTTCAGCAGTCATGGCTCAAGTTCAGAATGCCAGTTCAGCTGAAGCAGCGCGATTGTTTCAGCAGGGGTTACAGCAGGCAGGTTCAAGACAATTTGAGGCGGCGATCGCCTCCTGGCAACAAACCCTGGTGATCGCTCGCAAAATGAGCGATCACCAACTGGAAGGAAGAACATTGATTAATTTGGGCAGTGCCCATGCCTACCTGAGTCGGTATCAGCAGGCGTTGCGGTTTTATCAGCAGGCGCTGGAGATTGCCGTGAAAATTGGCGATCGCCCAACTCAGGTTCAGGCATGGGTTGGTCTGGGCAACACCTATTTCAGCAGGGGACAATATCAGGCCGCTATTGAGTCGCATCAAAAGGCAAAGGAACTGGCCCAGGCAATTAACAACCCTGAGAATTTGATCGATGCCTTGAGTGGATTGGGCAGCATTTATAATTCGCTGGGATTGTCTCAGCAGGCAATTCCGTTTTATGAGCAGGCATTAGCCGTCGCTCGTAAGAGTCATGATCAGCAGGGAATTGCGATCGCCCTGGGGAATCTGGGCATCGCTCATGCCTCCCTGAAACAGTATGCAAAAGCCATTGATTACGATAATCAGGCACTGAAATTATCGCAGGCGATTAAGGATCCGGTGGGAGTTGTGGCCTCTTTGCAGGGGTTGGGAAGCATTGCCTTGGCCCAAAGGAATTTTCCGGATGCCATTCGGTTCTATGAACAGGCACTCAACCTGGCCAGGCGAATCAACGACCTGAATGGCATCCAGATTGCTCTGGTCAATTTAAGCGTTGCCTATCAGACTCAGGGGCAAATTGCCCAGGCCACTCAGTCTGCTCAGCGGGCAGTTGAGCTGGCTCACCAGTTGGGCGATCGCGAAGGAGAAGCGTCTGCTCTTAACAATCTGGGAGTCATCCTGCACCAGGCTGGCAAACCCACAGAAGCCGAAACCCGGTTTTTTGCAGCTATCCAGATCCGGGAGTCCCAGCGGATTGGATTAAGCGACTTACACAAGGTATCGTTCATCGATACCCAACAAAATGCCTACGCTAATTTGCAGCGATCGCTGGTGGCTCAAAACAAGATTGAGACAGCACTGGAAATTTCTGAACGGGCCCGTGCCAGAGCCTTTGTTGAACTGCTGCTGAGAAGTCAACTGGGTGAAACGAGTAGCGATCGCATCCCCGTCCTTACAATTCAGCAAATTAAACAAATTGCCAGAGACCACCGGGCAACCCTGGTGGAATATTCCATCATTTCAAATGAATATGACTATCAGCTTTATATCTGGGTGGTTAAACCAACCGGAGAGATTGCCTTTCGTTCAGTTAATCTCAAAACTCAACCCATGTCGTTGAATCAGTTGGTCGCCCGGAGTCGGCAATCGATTGGGGCGATCGGACGGTGGGGTGGGTTGGGAGTACAACCCATTGATAACGCTGATTCTGTAAACCAATTGCAACAACTCTATCAACGTTTGATTCAGCCCATTGCCGATCAGTTACCAACCGATCCAAATGCTCTGGTTGTTTTCATTCCTCACAAGTCCCTGTTTCTGGTTCCTTTTCCAGCTCTCCAGGATGCATCCGGCAAACCCTTAATTGAGCGACACACCATTCTGACATCCCCCTCCATCCAGGTTTTGCAATTAACCCGCCAGCAACGGCGGAGGTTACCCCCTTCATCTCCTCCTCCTTCATCCCCGTCGCCTGTCGCCCGTCGCCTGTCGCCTGCATTGATTGTCGGAAATCCAACCATGCCTGAAGTCCGCACCCAGGCCGGAGGCGGATTGGAGCAGTTGTTGAGCTTGCCAGGAGCGCGGCAGGAAGCCGAAGCGATTGCCAATCTGCTGAATACAACCTTTCTCACGGGGAATCAGGCGACAAAAGCTGCGGTGTTGCAGCAGATGCCCCAATCGCGCCTCATCCACCTGGCAACCCATGGTCTGCTGGATGATTTTAAGGGGTTGGGGGTACCGGGGGCGATCGCCCTGGCCCCTGCCGGACAGGACAACGGCTTGCTGACAGCGGACGAAATCTTAAATCTTGAGCTGAGTGCGGATTTAGTGGTTCTCAGTGCCTGCGACACCGGGCGAGGCAAAATCACAGGTGATGGCGTGATTGGCCTGTCGCGATCGCTCATCTCCGCCGGTGCACCCAGTGTCATCGTTTCCCTGTGGGCGATTCCTGATGCTCCCACCGCCTTTCTCATGAAGCAGTTCTATCTCCACCTGCAACAGAACCTGAACAAAGCTCAGGCACTTCGTCAGGCCATGCTGATTACAAAGAAGCAATATCCTCACTCCTCCCAATGGGCAGCGTTTATGCTGGTTGGAGAAGCAGAATAGGTATCACTATGTTCCCTCAACCAGTGCTTTGTCGGTTAGGGCTTATCCCTCTGGCAACCTTTGCGAGTGGAGGGTGGTGGCTCCTGCCGTTTGCCCTGTTTTCCTCGGCGATCGCGGCTCAAGCTCAGACTGTCGCGGAAAAGCCCCTAACTGAGTCTGTCCAGCCAGCACCCAAAACCACTGCTAATCAACTCTTGCAGCAGGGAGTAGAGCAGTACCAGATCGGACAGTTGGAAACGGCGGTGAAATCGTGGCGGCAGGCTCTCCTCCTGTTTCGGCAGGCTCAAGATCAGGCAGGAGAGGGAACAGTACTGGCAAACCTAGGGGCCGCCTATATCCGGTTAGAGCGCTATCGGGAAGCCATTCCCTATCTGGAAAACTATCTCCCAATTGCTCGATCGCTAAATGACAAACAGGGTGAGGCACAGGCTCTGGGAAATCTGGGGATTGCCTACGAAGCGTTGGGTAACTATGGCGCGGCGATCGCCACTCAGAAGCAGGCGGGCAAACTGATGCTGGCCCTGGGCGATCGCCGCAGTTTGGGACAGGTGCTTTTAAATCTGGGAAACTCCTTTGAAGCGGTTGGTGACTATGACAATGCGAAAGCAGCTTACCAGCAAAGCCTGAAAATTGCCCAGCAAATGGGCGATCGCCTGGGAGAGGGAATCGCTCTGGGAAATTTGGGGGCCGTGTATGCCAATCTGGGCCAGTCCAGGGAAGCCATTGCCGCCCATGAGCAAAGCCTGAAGATTGCCCGTGCCATTCCCAATCCTTCCAGTGAGGCGAGTGCTCTGATTAATCTGGGGTCTACCTACCATTCTTTGGGAAACCAGATCCAGGCACTCAATTATTACCAGCAGGCACTCAAGGTAGCGCAAATGGCTAAAGATCGTCAGCGCGAAGGGGAAGCCCTGGGTAGCCTGGGGTTGATTTACGAAGATCAGAAACGGTATCCCCAGGCCATTGAGTATTTTCAGAAAAGTCTGGCGATCGCCCGCACTACTGGCAAACCCGAAGCACAGGCAATTGCACTCAATAATCTAGGACATGCGCTGTTTGGCGCTGGCAGGTTAGCCGAGGCAGAAAGCGCGGTTGAGGCAGCCATCCAGCTTCTGGATAGGCTGGGGCGGGGATTGAATGATACTTACAAAGTCTCTATCTTTGACACCCGCATTCATACAGACAATCTGTTGCAGCAAATTCGAGTTGCTGCTAACAAACCCGAAGCGGCTCTGGAAGCGGCTGAACGGGGACGGGCATGGGCCTTTGTGCAGCTACTGCTGAGACGCACACAAAAGGACAGTCCAGCCATTGAAGTCAAACCATTTACCATCGCCCAGATCAAACAAGTCGCCCGTCAGCAAAACGCCACCCTGATCGAGTATGCGATCGTCCCCGACGATGACTTCAAATTTCGCGGTAAACAGCGGGCCAGAGAATCTGAACTGTTTATTTGGGTAGTTCAACCCAATGGTAAGGTTAATTTTCGTCGGGTAGACCTCAAACCCCTGTGGCAGAAAAACGCAACCCTGACCGAAGTGGTTCAGGTCGCCCGTTGTCTGGTTCCAGGCGAGGACTGCGGCCCCGTTGCCCGGGCGATTCGAGGGATTAGCATTGTTAGTTCAGAAAATTTGCGAACGGAGAATACCCCTGAACCGACGGGAAAACCTCGCGTGCGCAAACAGGTTGGACTGCGAAAGCTACACGATCTTCTCATTGCCCCGATCTCCGACCTGCTGCCCCAGGATGCCAACGCCCGCATTATCTTCGTTCCCCAGGAAACTCTACTTCTGGTGCCCTTTGCTGCCCTGCAAGACCCAAATGGCAACTACCTGATTGAAAACCATACCATCCTCACGGCCCCTTCTATTCAGGTATTGGAGCTAACCAGAAAAGTGAGGAGTAAGGGGAGCGGAGAGAGGAGTGAAAAAATGGCTCCTTCCTCTACCGCTTCCTCTGCGCTTATCGTTGGCAATCCCACTATGCCCTCGATCACCCTGGAATTTGGAAAACCGCCCCAACCGCTGCCCCCCCTGCCTGGTGCAGAACAGGAAGCTCTCAAAGTTGCCGAACTGTTGCAAACAAAAGCCCTGATCGGAAGCCAGGCCACCAAAGCTGCCGTGAAACAGCGATTACCCAACGCCCGCGTGATTCATCTGGCAACCCACGGATTGTTGGAGTTCGGCAACCAAAACAGTTACGTCTCATTGCAGGGATTGGGGGTGCCCGGTGCGATCGCCCTCGCTCCTTCTCCTGAAGATGACGGTCTGTTAACCGCAGACGAAATCCTGAACTTCCATCTAAACGCGGAACTGGTGGTTCTCAGCGCCTGTAATACAGGTCAGGGAAGGATTACAGGCGACGGGGTGATTGGCCTGTCCCGCGCCTTTATTTCTGCTGGAGCACCCAGCGTCGTCGTTTCTCTCTGGGCCGTTCCCGATGCTCCTACCGCCGAATTGATGACCAGCTTTTACCAGAATCTGCAAAAGAACCCTGACAAGGCGATCGCCCTCCGACAGGCTATGCTGGACACCATGGAAACCTACCCCAGACCAATCGACTGGGCCGCCTTTACATTGATTGGAGCAGCGAAGTGAAGGTTAGTTGTTGGTTGTTAGAAGAAGTGAGGAGAGAGGGGACAGAGCTCAAAACTCAAAACTCATCCCCCCTTTTACTCCATCACTTCCACGGTCGCCCTTAGCCCCTGGCCAAGTAGCATCTGTACCAGTTGATCGGCCTTGTCGCGATCGCCAAAGGCCCCTGCCTGAAACACCCTCCGCCCCTTGAAGAAAGTTGGAAAGGCATCGGGAACGACGGCCTGAATCTGCTCTCGCTGGCTGTCATCGGCTTCTACCACTACCCGGTAACGAATTCCCAGCAATCCTGCCAGGTTAGGAGGGACGGGTGGAGCGGAGCCATCTTCCTGGTTGGCCTGACTAAAAATTTTAATGCCCGATCGGCTACCAACATTACCAATCGGTACATTGGGGCCAGGAACGGGCAGCAGATTCGTTCCTGCCTTTGGCAGTGCCTGGGGTGGAGCCGAAGCTCTGGCAGCAGGCGGTTCAGCCGGACGCGCCGCTGGGGTTGGAACAGAGATTGCAACTGGAGCATTCGGAACAGGTCCCCTGAACGGTGGGTTGACGGCACCGGAAGATAGGCTTCTGCTTGGCGAAGTGACCGGAGCACCACCCATCTCAGAAGTCACTTGGGGAGGAGTCTGATTGGTCGGCTGCGAAGCTCGAAGGAGACTACCAAAGGGAGGTAACGGTTTTGTGAAAGTCAGTGAACGAGGGGAAGATGGGGGAGCGGAAGCAGAGGGGGCAGGGG
>JAIMBL010000015.1 GCA_023511615.1 Leptolyngbyaceae cyanobacterium HOT.MB2.61 | reverse complement strand
AGGGGTTACACTTTTTCCTTGCACTTTAGCAGACTTGATCCCGCTTGAAAACTAGGCACAGTAAACCTTTGCTGCTTTTTTCAGCAAGCCCTACTTATAGCGGGAGGAAGGGGGAAGGAGAGGATTTGGGATTAGGAGTTAGAGACTGAGGACAGAAGCCAGGGGCCAGAAGTTGAGAGTCAGGAAACAGAGAGTGGTGACAATCCTTCTGTTCAACCCTTCTGTTTAACGCTTCTTAAGAAGTGTAAAACTATTCAGATTTAGGGTTTTCTTTTCGGAAATGGAACGAATGCCGACTGTATCTCATCAAAGGAACTGGAATTCCTCTTAAAAATATGAACTATAACTATAGCCACCAGGCTCAGGACGGGGTGCACCCAGTGTCCTAAGCAATCTGGCGACAGCTATAAATCCTTCTATCAGACGCATTAGCAAGTGACACATCGGTAGGACAACACTCCCAGGAAAATCCCTAATCTAGGCTTTAGAGCCGTGAGGATGACATGAACATACGCATATTTTCAAGTCGCCATTATTACACCGGTGAGGCACAAGCGGCCAGCCAAACTTTTGCAACCGCCTCCCATTCCAGCCAGTCTTCCAGTGAAGACCCAGCAAGAATTCTGGCAGACGATAAGGATTCATCCTCCCTCAACCTGAATGAACAGGAGCGTTTGTTACGTCAGCAAGCATTGAACAATGCCCGGCAGGGAAAGTACGCGGAAGGGATCGCTCTGCTGAATACACTGATTCACCGCAATCCTGATAACGCTGCTCACTACAACAATCGAGGGTTGCTCCACTTTCAGAACAATCAGTTTGAGGAAGCCCTGGCCGATTACGATCGCGCTTTGCAACTGAACCCACGGCTGGCGAAGGTCTACAACAACCGCGCTAACTGCTATGCTTCCTTAGGGTTTTTGGCAGAAGCGATCGCTGATTATGAAACGGCTCTCGATCTGGATCCATCCAATATCCGCGCCTGGATCAATCAGGGCATTACCTTTCGGGATCTGGAAATGTATGGTCAGGCTATCAATAACTTTGAACTTGCCCTCCGCTTTAATCAAATCTTGCAAAAACCCGATGAAGCCAGCGCTTCAATTTTAGAAGGGCATATTTATGCTGAACGGGGACGGGCCTATCACCTAGCTGGAGACTGGAACTGTGCGGTTGCCGATTATCGCCGTGCACTGCTCATTTTACCTGAACCTCAATTACCAGCAGCTAAGGTGTCCTATCGTCTGCGATCGCAGGTTCAAAACTGGCTGAATGATTTACTGAAACCCCTGGGCTAATTGGCTGGTGGCTGCAAAATAATTTGTCGTTGAGAGGGGTCGATCCGGTTGGTAGTCTGCTGCATCAGGGCACGTGCCTGGGCTGGATCGAAATACTGCTTGAAGCTAGCCTGAACTTGACCGACGCGCCTATTTGTTGATTCTACAGCGACATCTAGCTCTTTCAGCTTGGCTTCTTGCGCTGCTCGGTAGGGAAGCAGCTTGACTAAGGCTGTGATAGCTACTGCCGACAACACCATATTGACCGCCAGCTTAATCCCTGTTTCAAGGGCGATCGCCCGGTAGGGATTTGAGCGCTTACGAGGGGTAGTACGGGGTACTCTGCGTGGACGCCGGGTAAATTTGGGGTTAGGTTCGGGCAGTTGATAGGCGTACATAAAAATTTCTACTCTGGCGGAAGCTAATGTATCAAGGGAGCCTTCGATTCAAAATTCGATAGATTCACAGCTTGAATATTTAGGATTATAATCTCTAAATAAAAATAATATCCTTTTAAAGTCTCATTAGGGAATCGGAAGTTGAGAATGATGAAAAACCTCAAGCCTGGAATTAAGGGCAGTTCATGAGAGATTAACTTGAAAACAGAAGTCAATAGATAGATTTTAGAAGCCTTTCCTCTTCTAACTCCTGGCTTCTGCTCTTGACTCACTAACTTCCTTTGCTAACTTTCATGGATGTCAGGTTTAAGTTCACTACTGCTAGCTTATTAAACCGCTAGCTTATTAAACCCAATGAAAGGTTAGATAGCAACCCTATTTCGATGGAAATGTAGAAAGCCTGCCTGGAAATCAACTCTACAGAACCGATAAAGAACCTTTTAGAGGGAAAATCCTCGTAAAGATTGTAGAGCAGAACTACCCAAACAGGCTGGGCATAGGATTCAAGGAGGTGTCTATTTGTAAAGTTCAGTTGCCAGACGGTACGCCAGAATGCCTGGAATCAAGGCGATGACAAGGGCAACAAAGACTTGGGTTTCTGATAAAGTCATTGTTTCAAAACTCCTTTGAGTAGGATCCATCGTTCCTCAATGTCCGTCAAAATGCGCTTTTCGGGAATAATTTGTTACAAGATGCAACACAAGTGGAGACTCTGGTATTGGCCTCTAGCTGCCAGGCTTCTAGCAGAACTTTTCGCTTAAGCGTTAGGCTTAGTAATGTTGCTGTCAAATCAGTTTAGCTGTATGCCAACGATTGGATGGGTTGGAATTGCCCAACCTTCCTGGTTTTCCAAGGTTCTGTTTCAAAAACACGTCATTAATGCTGGATCAACTGCTCGATTCCCCGAATTTTGGGGTTGAAACGCTACTTTTGCTACCGGTTCTGGTGGCATTGGAAGCGGTGCTGTCTGCGGATAATGCGATCGCCCTTGCCGCCCTGACCCAGGGGTTGCACGACGAAAAATTGCAGCAGCGAGCCCTAAACATTGGTCTTATCCTTGCCTACCTTCTACGTATGGCCTTGATCCTGACGGCAACGTGGGTTATTCGCTACTGGCAATTTGAATTGGCAGGTGCTCTTTATTTACTGTGGTTGGTGGTGCAGTACTTTACGTCTGGTGAAGACGAAGACGGCATTCATCAGCATCACGGGCCCCGTTTCAAGTCCCTGTGGCAGGCAATCCCTATGCTTGCGATTACTGATCTGGCATTTTCGTTGGATAGTGTAACGACGGCGATCGCGGTCTCCCAAGAGACCTGGCTTGTTCTGCTGGGGGCCACAATCGGCATCATTACCCTGAGATTTATGGCAGGGCTCTTCATCCGCTGGTTGAACGAGTTCACCCACCTGGAAGATGCAGGCTACATCACCGTTGCCCTTGTGGGCCTCCGGCTGCTTGCCAGAGTTGTCTACCCCAACCTCGTTCCTGCCGAATGGCTGATGATCAGCCTGATTACCGCTATCTTCATCTGGGGCTTTTCTGAACGAATTGTGTCCCCATCTGAAGCCAAATCTCAAATTTCTACTGAACTGATTGAAACACCGGAGGAGCTACTGGAACAGGAGCTAGAGGAAGCACCTGTAGAGTCTAAGAAGTAATACCAATTCTTCAAAGTAGGGCTACAGATGAACAGACTGGAATACTCCCCAGGTTCAGCGTTTGTCAATCCAAAATCGCAAATCCAAAATCGAGAATTGGTATAAGGCGGGAGAGGAAGGCGGAAAGGGATGAAGGGTACACTCCCCCATTCATCCACCTATCCACTCCATTACAACTCCTCACCCCTCACTCCTCTTCTCCTATTCATGAATCCACGGCATCAATGTGGGCTGCCAGTTGACCAGTTCTTCTTCCTTAAACCAGAGGCTAACTTCCTGTTGGGCTGTCTCTGGAGCATCGGAGCCATGAATCAGATTACGACCCACATTGACCCCAAAATCTCCACGAATGGTTCCGGGTTCAGCGTTCAAAGGATTGGTCGCACCAATGATTTTACGGGCAGAGGCAATCACGCCCTCGCCTTCCCAAACCATAGCAACTACTGGACCCGACGTAATGAATTCCACCAAACTGGCGAAGAAGGGACGCTCTCTATGAACCCCGTAGTGGGTTTCTGCCAGTTCCCGGCTAACATTCATCAGCTTTAAGCCAACCAGGGTAAAGCCTTTTGCTTCAAAGCGACGGATGATTTCACCAACTAATTTGCGTTGTACACCGTCTGGCTTGATTGCCAAAAATGTCCGTTCCAAGGTTGACTCCTCGATTTTGATTCAGATTGTTACAGAATCCAGATTATCTCAATTCGCAATCAAGCAATCATTGTGGATTCAAATGCCTGGAGTCGGGAAGCTTCGAGCATGTTGGCTCTGCCGTAGATTTTGGGGAGTTGCCCGGTTTGTACCAGGACCTGCCGGACTTCACGGTTGGGAATATCAGCCAGGTTGCGGTTACTGTTGAGGGCGATCGCCGCTGCAATGCCAACTCCCTGCCCCACAGCGACGTTGAATTCCACAATTCTGCCCGCTGCACAGGCATAACCGTCAAATCCAGAAGCGGGACTGACCACGGCTAAATTGGGAACACTGCGCATCAACGCATGGCGGATACCGACGTTAAATAGGGGTGGGGTGTGAAACGTGATGCTTTCAATGCCCCGTTCGTTCGCTCTGGCTCCCAAGCCGGTGATGCCGCCACGGACATCCAGGTGATAACCAAAGGTGGCGATCGCTTCGTTGGCTAAAACACCGCCTTCCAGCATCCGGGCACCGCTGAGAGGCTCAACCGCATCCATTACATTGCCTGCATGGCGAATGTAGAGTTCGAGCATGGGCCTGACTCTGGTGGCCCCTACACCTTTGAGCCAGCGTTCAATAAAGCTAACCTCTTCCACCATGGCAGCAGTGGGTTTTGCCCCTGCCCGTGCCAGGGCCTCTGCCTGAGCACCCGTGGTGTAGCACAGGAGTGCATTCCAGGAAAGTCTACCCCCTGGTAAACAGGCAATATTGGCCTGATCCAGAACCATGCCACTTTCTGCAAGGGATAGCTTCTTACCCCGAAAGGCATGGTAGAAGATTGACAGCGCCCGGCAGCGAATGTCGATGTGGTCTTGCCCAACGACCATGGTTTTGGGCTTACCCTGGGCATCGACACAGTCCTTTCTAAGGAAATCAGCCAGGGCTTGATTGGAACCGGCGGCGATCGCAATGTACCGCTGCGCTTCAGCATCATTGGGATTGGTCAGACGACGAATGTAGGACAACTCAACTTCTTTCAACCGTTGGATGCTGAGTCCTTCCGTTTCAAACACCAGTGTGACAGGCAACTCGGAGTCTGGTAAGCCAAAGGTGCCAAACCCTTGAAGCTTTCTCACTCCAGCCGCCTGGGCTAGCTCTGCGTTAACCGTGGCATCGATGAACTGCTTCGCTAGATAAGTTTCTCCATGGGTAAGTCTAATACCACTAATCCGATTCCCTTCCTTCAGCACAGACTCAATTTGAATCCGGCTAAGAATGTCAACTCCAGCTTCACTCAGCATCTTGCGCAGAGCCGCATCCGCTTTGCGCGGGTCGAGGGCAATTTGAATAACGCCTGATCGCTGCAAAAATTCCTTATATAACGAAGACGGATCGCCAAAAGTTGCCAGACCCAGCGATTGCCGCACATCCAGCGGAATGCTGCTGCGATCAAGATAGGCCAGCCCACCCCGGACTAAATGCCCTCCCACTCCTGCCTGGGAATTTCCCTTAAACATTAATAAGGCGCGTAATCTTCTGCCTGTCCGACGGTTGAACTCTCTGGCAGCGGCAACCACTGCCATAATGCCGGGTACTTCATCCCCGAACACAATCACATCATAGGTACGGATGGGCCGGGTAGCTGTGGTCATAATAAAGAGCAAAAGAAGGGCATCGACGATTCTAGACCAGCCCAGAGAAAATGAGGCGATGGGTATCAAACTTTTAAGCCGATGGAACGGCAACCAGTACGATGAAGCAAGCCACCGGAATCAGGAGTTTGCTCGGTCGGCGGAGCGATCGCACGGTTATCCTCCACTGGCTTTGGCCCTATAGCCCAACTGCACAAGAAATTGAACGATCTTTTGCTTATGATCCCCCTGGACCTCAATCTCGTTCTCTTTGACTGTGCCCCCTGCCCCACAAAGGGTTTTCAGCTTTTTGAGTAAGTCTGTCAGCGTTTCGGGTTTGGCCTGAAATCCCCGAATAATGGTCACGGTTTTACCCTTACGTCCACTACGAGAAGTCTCTACCCGCAGGTTTTGTTGGTTGGGTGGCAGATCTGGTACAGCCCGTTTGAGCGCATCCGGGTTATCGTGATTGCCAAATTCTGAATAGGCAATCCGGTCTTTGTTACCAGAGGATTTGGGTTTTGGTGCCATGTTCGAGGGAGTAGGGCCAGATGGGTGGATGAGTAGAGGAGTGAGTCGGTTAGATGGAGCGGAAGGAGGGATGCCCCACCCTATCACCCTATCACCTCTACCCCCTCATCCTTACCCAAGAGTCTTGCGATCGCCCACCTCCATCACGATAAGATAGGGGACTAGACCGTGGCCGGGCGTTTCCCTATCTCCCGTTCCCATTCTTGATTGACAGAGCTATGAAGCACACCCTATCGGTTCTGGTTGAAGACGAAGCCGGAGTGTTAACCCGAATTGCTGGTTTGTTTGCCCGTCGGGGCTTTAATATTGAGAGCCTGGCTGTTGGCCCCGCTGAGCAGATGGGCATTTCTCGAATTACGATGGTGGTCCCTGGTGATGACCACGATATTGAGCAATTAACCAAGCAGCTCTATAAGCTGATCAATGTCTTGAAAGTGCAGGACATTACCGAAGTGCCCTGTGTTGAGCGGGAATTGATGCTGCTGAAAGTGAATGCAGTTAGCTCAAATCGTTCTGAGATCGTTGAGCTGGCCCAGATTTTCCGGGCACGAGTTGTGGATGTTGCCGAAGATTCTTTGACGCTGGAAGTGGTCGGGGATCCGGGGAAAATGGTGGCGATCGTTCAGGTTTTGAACAAGTTTGGCATCCGCGAAATTGCTCGCACTGGCAAAATTGCCCTCATTCGAGAGTCTGGCGTGAATACAGAATACCTCAAATCCCTGGAAGCTAAGATTTCTTAGAACATTTTTAGTTCAGAAAGTAGCCACTTCATTCCACACAAGTCGATTGACGATAGAGAACCCAACATCGTCTACTACGAAAGAGAGTGCCATTCAACTGTATTTCTCCTCATTGCTTACCCGTATTGTTAGGGAATGGCTAAAGTTCCTGACTACCCCTTGAAAGTTAGATATTCTAGGGTCTAGAGGATGTTTAGACGATTGGATTCCCCACCTACCTATGCTGACACAAATTGTGCGTCCAATGGTGCAAACCCAGTTGCGGCTATTAGCTCATAGCCGAGCAACTCGCTCTACACTCATTTCAACGGTTTCCCATTGGCTGGGTTTCTTGGGAGTCCGCGCTCAAGTGACTCAGTTGGAAGCTGGTAGTGGCAAAATTCAAATTGCTCTCACTGTTGACAAGCCTGAAGCCTGCGATCCTCAGGATTGGCAGCAAATTCTCCGCAATCTCAACCAGGGAGAATCGGAAGCCGATCTTTTTTCTACTAGTGGAGCAAAATTTACACCTCAACAACAAAACAAGATGTGTCGCTTGCTGGCGTATTTGATTCAGATTGGCAATCCCAGTGAACCAATTGATTGGAAGGCGATGCATCCTCAATTGCAAGCGCTGGGACTGGATGAAGCAATTTTACTGGGTATTCGCTCTGCCTTGAAGGTGCCGCAATCTTTAGAGGACCTGGTCGAAGATCTGGATTCCGATGTGGCGGCGGTTGCCCTGCCCAAAGCAGTGAGCATTGCCATGCTGGACAAACAGGTCAATTCTTCTGAAGATCTGGCGCTGTCTACGCTGCTTAAAGCCATGCGAGAACAGCAAGGAGTGGCAGGTTCTTCTCAGAATGGGAACTAGCTCAACACTGATAGGTCGTGCCCAAACCATAATCAGGTCCACCTGCTGATAAGGCTTGATGGCTTTCTCATCATTGCCGCCAAATTGCGTCTGCGACCCGACAAACATCTTTCATTTCGCGGACATCGTGAACTCGCATCATGTCAGCTGTGCCTGCGATCGCTGCACAACAGGCCGCCGCCGTTCCCCAGATCCGTTGTTTGGGGTCGGGCTGTTCCAGAATGTGCCCAATAAAGCTTTTGCGAGAAGGGCCTACCAGGATAGGGCGACCCAGGGATCGAAACTCTGGCAGGTGACGCAAAATTTCCAGGTTCTGGTCGTAGGTTTTGGCAAAACCGATGCCAGGATCGATCGCAAGTTGGGATGGGTCAATACCGTGGGCGATCGCCGCCTCCACCCGCTGCTTTAGAAATGCCAGGATTTCACCGATCAGGTCTTCATAGTCCGTCATTTGTTGCATTGTTTGAGGCGTTCCGCGGATGTGCATCAGGATCAGGGGAACGCCCAATTCAGCCACTGCTGGCAGCATTTCTGGGTCATAGGTTGCTCCAGAAATGTCATTAACCACATCAGCCCCAGCGGCAATCGCCGCTCTCGCCACCATCACCCGCGTCGTATCAATGGAAATGGGAATATCCATCTCCTGACGAATGGCTTTGATAACCGGGATCACCCGGTCTAGTTCCTCATCCAGCCCGACGTCAGCCGCATTCGGGCGAGTTGATTGGCCCCCAATATCCAGAATGTCAGCGCCCGCAGCAACCAGAAAGCGAGCCTGTATCAGTGCGGCTTCTACCGTATTAAACTGCCCCCCATCGCTGAAGCTGTCAGGGGTGACATTCAAAATACCCATGAGATAGGTCCGTTTTCCCCAACGAAATTCGCGGTTTCTTAAGTTCCAACCAGAGGGGCGAGCAGATTCGGTCACCATAACTTTGATCAAACAACGGCTATTCTCACTAAGAAACTTAGTGAAATTGCTGAATTTTCCAATGACGCTGATTCATTTTTTATCTTTCTAGTTCAGCAATGAGGTGAGAGTACGGAAAAATTTTGGGAACCCTGATCTTAACGCGATGCTCCGCCTGGTTTGAGCAAATTCATCCAGAGTAAATCTACTCAATTTTTGTATTTCGGGTATGCGGCGGATGATTTTTTCCTTTTTTTGGTGAATTATCCGGAATCACTGCTATGGAGTTGCTAGAGCGTTACAGGGGAAAATTTATTCAATTGCTGGAAGGTGTCAATCCCAAACATGGACAACATTGTAGCCATTCTGACTGGTATTCATGACATGCCATCTCCTAACTTCATACTTCTGGGCCTGATTGAATCGGTCAACTTTTCGATTTTAGGAGTATCTGCCGTATACCGTTAACTGCGATCGCCGGTATCACTCCATAACGATTTTCCTGAGGAGATCATTCTCTACCACTTCTAGCAACCGAGGCTATTCATGAAAAACGCACTGAGACGATTTACGGGTCGAGGAATCCTGGTGGGTTTGTTTCTCGTTTTTACAGTGCCTTTTGTGGTAGTTGTCAATCGTCTGGTTGCGGAAATCAATGTCAGTATTGATTTTGCTGAAAAAGAACGAATGGGAGTACGCTTCAACCGTTCTTTGCGCCATTTGTTAGAAGATATCATTCAGCATCAGCAGCTTGCTCTGGCAGTTCAAACCCATGCCAACTCGAAGCCGCAACTATTCAGCAAACAGGTTGAAATTGATGCCGTGATCGCCCAGATAGACTCCCTGGAGAAAGAACTGGGAACCCCGTTGCAAACCCACCATTCCTGGAGCGACCTGGTTAGTGATTGGAGGCAGTTAAAGGAAGGACTGCCTGCCTTTTCCAGGATCATAGTCCTGCGACTTCATTTCATCCTGGTTAACAACCTGCTGGAGTTGATTGCCCACGTGGGAGATACCTCCAACCTGATCCTTGACCCTGACCTGGATACCTACTACCTCATGGACGCTACGGTGAATCGATTGCCAGCGGTGATCGAGAGTTCTGCCCAGGCCAGGGAATTGACTACAAAAATCGCTCAACAGGGTACACCACAACTGGAGGAACGGGTTCAACTCATTGGATTATCGAATGCACTGGAGTCTTCCCTAAAGAAGCTTGCACGGGGACGAGATGTAGCTTTTAAGTTCAACCCCCAGCTCGAAGCCGAACTGGCGTCGGCTTATCAGCAAATGAGGAATAGTAGCAAGAATTATTACCAAATTATTCGTAAAATTGGGACTCAAAGTGGTTTCGTCAAGTCAAGTGAAGTAGCTTCGTTGGCTGATCGCGCGATCGCCGGGCAGTTTCAACTTTATGATGCGGCATCTCCAGCACTCGATCGATTGCTTCAAGTTCGAATTAACAAATTTACTCAAAAGAGGAGACAGGTGCGAATCTTCGGCTTATTCGTCTTGCTGTCGGTCATCGGGGTCTTCGCGGCCTTTGCTCGCAGTCTCACCCAGCGAATTCGCGCCGAACAGCGGCTTAAAGTACAATATATAACCACTTTTGCCTTGGCAGAATCGAAAGATTTAGAAGAAGCCGCCCCACTCATTCTCCAGGGCATTTGTGAAAGCCTGAAATGGGATTTGGGAGATCTCTGGCTGGTCAATCCTCAGGCGAATCGCTTGGAGTTTGTTCAGAGTTGGGGCACGACTCCGGCCAAGCAATCTGAATTCGATGCGGATAGCCATACCCTTACCTTTGCTCCTGGTGAGGGGATGAATGGGCTGGTCTGGAGTACGGGTGAACCAATCTGGATTGCTGATGTGAGGAAAGATAGCCGCTTTCTCCGAGGAGAAATGGCAGCCCGTGCAGGGCTTCATTCCGCTTTTGGGTTTCCCATCCGGGCAGGCAATCAGGTGGTAGGAGTCCTATCCTTCTTTAACCGCAGCATTCGAGAACCGGATATTGACCTGATTAACATGATGACGACTGTTGGCAATCAAATCGGGCAGTTTATTAAACGCAAGCAAGCAGAAGTTACCCTGCGCCAGCAGGAAGAATTACTTCGAGTCGCACTCAACGCTGCCAAAATGGGAGCCTGGGACTGGAATATTGTAACAGGAGAAGAAAAATGGTCAGAGCAGGTCGCGGCTGTTTTTGGTGTGGATTCCGCCTCTTTTGTGCCTAACTACCAGGAATTTATTAAGCGAGTTCACCCGGATGATCGGGAGAAGCTGGAGCAGGCTCAGGCTGAAACCTTTGAGCAGGGGACTGAGTACAACGTCGAGTATCGTGTCATCTGGGATGATGGCAGTGTTCACTGGGCAAATAGCCGTGGCAATGTGGTGCGTGATGCTAACGGTAAACCTCTTCTCATGAGTGGGGTGACGATGGATATAAGCGATCGCAAACGCGCCGAACTTGCCCTGCAACAGGCAGAAGAAAAGTATCGCAGCATTTTTGAAAATGCGGCTGACGGTATCTTTCAAACCACAGCCGAAGGTCGCTATATCAGTGCTAACCCTGCCCTGGCAAGAATCTACGGCTACGATTCGCCTGAAGAACTGATTGCTACGCTCTCTAACCATATCGAAAATCAACTGTATGTAAATCCCGAACGGCGGGCAGAGTTTATTCACCTGATAGCCGAGTATGGAGTCGTCAATAATTTTGAGTCTCAGGTTTACCGCCGTGATGGCAGCATAATCTGGATTTCAGAAAATGCCCGTGCTGTGTACGACGACGGCAATTTCCTCCATTACGAAGGGATTGTTGAAGACATCAGCGATCGCAAGCAAGCCGCCGAAGAACTCTTGAAGGCCAAGGAAGCCGCCGAAACAGCCAGCCGCGCCAAGAGCCAGTTTCTCGCCAACATGAGCCATGAACTGCGCACTCCACTCAACGCCATCATCGGCTACAGCGAAATGTTGCAGGAAGACTGCCTCGACATGGGTTACGAGGACATCGTTCCTGACCTGGGAAAAATTCATGGTGCAGGCAAACATCTGCTGGGGTTGATCAATGACATTCTGGATATTTCCAAAATTGAGGCCGGCAAAATGGACCTCTACCTGGAAAGATTCAGCATCATTGACATGATTGATGAGGTCAGAGCCACCATCCAGCCAATGGTCGAAAAGAACGGCAACATCCTGGTTACCCAGAGCCTTATCGAGCAGGAAACGATGTACGCTGACCTGACCAAAGTCCGCCAAATCCTACTGAACCTGCTGAGTAATGCGAGCAAATTTACCGAAAAGGGTACTATTACGTTGACCGTAAAGATAGAGCAGGAGGCAGGAGCCAAGACGCAGGACGCAGAGGGCAGGGACTGGGGGGCAGGGGCCAGGGATGAAAGAGTTCCAATGACTCAAAACTCGAAACTTCAAACTCAAAACTCAAGACTCTCCACCTCCTCATCTACTAACCACCAACCACCAACCCCTAACCACTTCATCACCTTCACCGTCTCGGACACCGGCATTGGCATGACCGAAGATCAGCTAAGCCGATTGTTTCAGCCATTTACCCAGGCGGATGCATCCACCACCCGCAAGTATGGGGGAACCGGGCTGGGGCTTGCCATCAGCCGCCGATTTTGCCAGATGATGGGAGGCGATGTCAGTGTAGAAAGTGAACCGGGTAAGGGGTCTACCTTTATAGTGCAGTTGCCTATGCAGGTAAATGAGCGCAAACCTGAACCCACGCCAGCTTCAACTCCAACCCTCGTTTCAACCAAACCAGCGGCGGTTGCTCCTTCTAAAAATTTGACTGTTTTAGTCATCGATGATGAGCCCACAGTGCGAGATCTGCTGTCCCGCTACTTGATTCAAGAGGGTTTTCAGGTGGAAACGGCCCCCAATGGGCAAGAAGGGCTTCACCTGGCCAAAAAACTGCGCCCCGATGCTATTACCCTAGATGTGATGATGCCGGTAATGGATGGCTGGTCAGTTCTTTCAAGTTTGAAGGCAGATCCAGAACTGGCGGACATTCCAGTTGTAGTCCTGACTATTGTGGATAACCAAAATCTGGGCTTTGCCCTGGGTGCATCCGACTATCTGACCAAACCAGTTGACTACAAACGTCTGGCTTCGGTTTTGGAAAAATACCAACCTAGACTGACAGTCGATCCACCGACTTCGATTGGACAGGTATTGATTATTGAAGATGACCCGACTACTCGCGAGATGTTTCGTCGCATTCTGGCGAAGGAAGGCTGGGCGATCGCAGAAGCCGAAAATGGTCGGGTTGCTCTGGAACGCCTTGCCGAAGCCAGGCCAGACCTGATTCTGCTAGACCTGATGATGCCCGAAATGGATGGCTTTCAATTTATTCAAGAATTGCGCAGTCAGTCTGAGTGGCGCCAAATTCCCGTTGTTGTTGTAACTGCTATGGATCTCACCTCTGCTGATCGCCTTCAATTGAATGGCTACGTCGAGCAAATCCTGGAAAAGGGAGCGTATAGCCGGGAAGAATTGCTGGGAGAGGTGCGTGATCTGGTATTCTCTTGCATCCGTCAAAACTCCCGTACCGTGGAGGAGGCTCATGGCTAAAATTTTGCTGGTTGAAGATAACGAAATGAACCGGGACATGCTTTCCCGCCGCCTGGAGCGCAAAGGGCATCAAATTTTGATTGCGATCGATGGCGAGCAGGGCGTTAACCTGGCGTGTTTAGAGGCTCCCGATTTAATCCTGATGGACATGAGTCTGCCCGTACTCGATGGTTGGGAAGCCACCCGCAAACTGAAAGCCATACCCGAAACCCAATCCATTCCTATCATTGCGCTGACAGCTCATGCCATGGCGGGCGATCGCGAAAAGTGTATGGAAGCAGGCTGCGACGACTATGACACCAAACCAGTTGAATTTCTCCGGCTGATGGGCAAAATTCAGGCATTCCTGGGCAAGGAGTAACCCCATGAACCCGATTCCTCATGTACTGGTTGCCGATGATGACGAGCCCAGCCGCATTTACTTTTCTCGCCAGTTGCGCCAATACAACCTGAACGTGACTGCCGTTGAGAATGGCAGTCAGGTAATCCGTTGGCTAAAAAAGCAGCCCTTCGACCTGATTTTGCTGGACATTCTAATGCCAGAGCTTAACGGTTTCCAGACGCTGGAAATAATTAAAACCGATCCTGACTTCAAGCATATTCCGGTGATCATGGTGTCTGGACTGGATGACCTGGATAGCCTCGTCCACTGCATTGAAATGGGTGCCGAAGATTACCTGTTTAAGCCTCTCAATCCGGTATTACTGAAAGCTCGCATCAACGCCTGCCTGGAGCGTAAATGGCTGCGCGACCAGGAAAAGTCTTACCTGGAACAGCTCAAGGCAGAAAAAGCCGCCGCCGAAAGTGCCAATCGGGCAAAAAGTGTATTCCTGGCAAACATGAGCCATGAACTACGCACCCCGCTTAATGCCATTATTGGCTACAGCGAAATCCTGAGAGAAGATCTACAAGAAATTGATGCCAGCCTTGTGCCTGACCTCGACAAAATTCATTCCTCTGGCAAACATCTATTGGGGTTGATCAACAACATTCTGGATATTTCCAAAATCGAAGCAGGCAAGATGGATCTCTACCTGGAGCACTTCGATATTGCATTCCTGATTCAGGAGGTTGCTCAAACAGCCCAGCCCTGGGTCGAGAAAAACGGTTCCAGCTTTAGCATTCACTGCCCCAAAGACCTGGGTACCATGCATACCGACCTGAGCAAAGTCCGGCAAATTCTGCTTAATCTGCTAAGCAACGCGGCGAAGTTTACGGAGAAAGGAACGGTGAGGCTGGCAGTGGAAAGAAGGCAGGAGGCAGGAGCCAGAAGCCAGGAGTCAGAGGAACTAGAGGTTAGGGACGGGGGACTAGGGGCTAAAGACTGGGGGCTAGGAGATAGGATGGATGGGTCAAAGGCAATTCAAAACTCAGAACTCCAAACTCAAAACTCCCCCACTCCCTATATTACTTTCACCATCTCTGACACCGGGATTGGAATTTCCCCTGACCAACAAGAAACCATCTTCGAAGCATTCAATCAGGGGGATAACTCTTCCACCCGCAAATATAGTGGAACGGGCCTGGGATTGGCGCTTAGTCAGCGGTTCTGCCAGATGTTAGGGGGAACGATCTCGGTGGAAAGTACGCCGGGCCGCGGTTCGACTTTTACAGTTTCTCTACCAGTGGATATAGTGGAGCACCAGGTCACGACGGTGCTCGTATCCGAACCATTAGATTATTCGTCCCCAATCGAGTCTGTTAATCTGCCAGACGATGGTGGGTTAATTCTAGTGATTGATGACGATCGCACCGTGCGTGACTTGATGGTGAAAACCCTCAATCAGGAAGGCTTTCGTGTTGTGACGACCTGGTGTGGCGAAGAAGGCCGACGCCTGGCGCGGGAACTGCGCCCCTGCCTGGTTCTGCTGGACCTGATGATGCCAGAGGTCGATAGCTGGGCAGTTCTATCGGCCTTTAAGTCCGACCCGGCTCTGGCCGAAATTCCGGTAGTTATGCTGGCGATCGCCAATGACCAGAGTATAGGATTTACCCTTGGTTTCTCTGATTATTTGACCCGGCCCGCTGACTTCAAGCGACTGACCCTACTGCTCCGTTCCTACCACCCTGGGGAATCCGGTGGAAAGATTCTGCTGGTTCAGGAAGATGCTACTACCCGTCAAATTGTCCAGCGCCTGCTGGAAAAAGAAGGGTGGACGGTCGAAATCGCCGAGAACTCTTACCCCGCTTTGGAAGTGCTCAATCAAGATCCCCCTAATCTCGTGCTACTGGATTTGATGCCTCCCAACCTGAAAGGTTTAGAATTTATTGCAAATCTGCGTCAACACGAGCAGATACATGACCTTCCTGTAGTTGTTATCACCGCCCAGGACATTTCTAGAGATGAGCGTCTCTGGCTGAACGGCTACATTGAAACCCTGTTCCAGCACGGAGGTTATAGCCGGGAAAAATCATTGGTCGAAGTGCGCAAGTTGGTTGCTACCTGCGCCCGGTCAAGGGTCTGCGTCTAACCAGAACCTACCTGTCAGGAGTTACCATCCCATGACTTTGCGTATACGAACACTACTCATCATCGGTGCAACACTGATTGGTCTTAATGCCGTTCTTTACAGCATTTCCTCAACCCTTTTACTGGGTAGTTGGAAACGGGCCGAAGAACAAGATACCCGTCAGGTAATGAGGGGAGTTTTAAGCGTCTTTGCCCAGAATCTGGAACAATTCAATGAAAGTTTCAATGACTGGGCCAGCTGGGATGATGCCTACCAGTTTGTGCAGGATGGCAACCAGGAATTTATCCAATCCAACCTGATTGAGCCCCAACTGGCTTACCTGCGAGTCAACCTGATGATATTCATTAACCTTTCAGGGAAGGTAGTATTTGGTACCGGATTTGACCTTAAAAGTGGCAAAGCGACCCCTATCCCGGCTGTCCTAAAATCTCGGTTGGTGCGGAGTGATCTTTTACTCCAGCACTCCTACCCTACCAGTAACCTGAGTGGAATTGTGCTTTTGCCCGAAGGTCCCATGCTGATTGTTTCTCGCCCAATCTTAAACAGTTCTGGCAAAGGTCCAATCAAAGGGACCCTGATTGTTGGGCGCTACCTGGATAAAGCCGAAGCCCGTCGGTTTGCCCGCTTGACCCGCTATCCGGTTTTCTTACAGGGCACCAACCAAACTCTGATTCCTTTCGGCTTAAAGGCGGCTCAGTCTGCTTTACAGCCCGATCCACCCATATTGGTGCAGACATTAAACGACAAAACCATCGCTGGCTATGCCTTGCTGAATGATATTTATGGCCACCCTGCCCTGCTGATTCGAGCAGAAACATCCCGCACCATTTATCAGCAGGGGCAGGCAACCGTCCGCTTTCTTACCTGGGCCATCTGGATTGCAGGATTGGTATTTGGCGGAGTAACTCTGCTATTGCTGGAAAAGCTGGTTTTATCTCGCTTAAGCAAACTCAGCAGTGAGGTCAGCAGAATTGGCGTTGATGGGGATTTATCAGGCCGTGTTTCAGCCACGGGGCAGGATGAACTTTCCAGGTTGGGTAGCAATATCAACACCATGCTAAATGCGCTGGAAAAGTCACAGAAAGAGCGGCAACAAGCTGCGATCGAACTTCAAAAAGCCAAGGAGTCTGCGGAACAGGCAAACAATGCAAAAAGTCAGTTTCTTGCCAACATGAGCCATGAACTGCGGACTCCCCTCAATGCCATCATTGGCTACAGCGAAATGCTTCGGGAAGATGCAGAAGACTTGGGGCATGATGGCCTCATCCCTGACCTGGAAAAGATTAATGGCGCGGGCAAGCATCTCCTGGGATTAATCAACGATATCCTTGACCTCTCCAAGATTGAGGCGGGCAGGATGGATCTTTACCTGGAGACGTTTGATATTGCAACGGCGATCGCTGAAATCCTCCACACCATCCAACCCCTGATCCAGAAGAACAACAATACCCTCATCGTTCAATGCCCCAATGATATTGGCATGATGTATGCCGACCTGACCAAAATCCGCCAGAACCTGTTCAATCTACTGAGCAACGCGAGCAAATTTACCGAGAATGGGACGATTACGCTGACGGTAGAGAGGGGCCAGAAGACAGGGAACTGGGGGCTGGGGGACAGGGGACAGGAATTGGAAGGCAAAAGGGAAAAATCAGAAGCCAGGAATCAGGAGTCAGGAGTTGGGAGTCAGGACGTAGGGACTGGGGACTGGGGGTCAGGGGCCAAGGATGCAAGAATTTCAATGCCTCAAAACTCGAAACTTCAAACTCAAAACTCAAGACTCTCCACCTCCTCATCTACTAACCACCAACCACCAACCACTAACGACTTCATCACCTTCACCGTCTCCGACACCGGCATCGGTATGAGTGAAGACCAGATGAACAGGCTATTCCAGGCCTTTACTCAGGCGGATGCATCTACCACTCGCAAGTATGGGGGAACTGGGTTAGGGCTCGCAATTACCAAGCGTTTCTGTCAGATGATGGGAGGTGACATCACCGCTGAAAGCGAGCCTGGAAAGGGTTCCACCTTCACTATGGTGTTGCCTGCCCACGTAATTGACCCCAAGGTCCAATCTGCTCCACCGACCTCAACCAAAATGGATGCTCAGCTTAACCCCATTAAAGCCAGCATGGTTTTGGTGATTGACGATGACCCTACTGTGCATGACTTAATGCTGCGTTTTCTCAGCAAGGAGGGGTTTCGGGTCGAAGTAGCCAGCTCTGGAATCGAAGGAATCCAAAAAGCCAGAGAGAGTCATCCCGATGCCATTATCCTGGATGTGATGATGCCCAGTATGGACGGTTGGACAGTGCTTTCCATGCTGAAAGCCGATTTAGAACTTGCTAACATTCCAGTCATTATGCTGACTATGGTGGATGATAAGAATGTTGGTTACGCGCTTGGCGCATCAGACTACCTGACTAAGCCCATAGATCGCGACCGCCTGTCGTCCGTTTTAAGAAAGTATCGCTGCAAGGAGCCACCCTGCTCCATTCTGCTGGTAGAAGATGATCTTACCAATCGGGAACTGCTACGACAGATGTTGGAGAAAGAGGGTTGGACTGTAATTGAAGCACCGAATGGACGAGTGGCATTAAATATTCTAGATAAAGAAATTCCAGACCTGATTCTGTTGGACCTGATGATGCCAGAGATGGATGGATTTGGAGTCGTTGCGGAGCTCAAGAAACGTCCAGAGTGGCGTTCGATTCCAGTGGTGGTGATCACGGCAAAGGACATCACTCTGGAAGATCGGATGAGGTTGCGGGGTGCGGTTGAGCAGATTTTCCAGAAAGGGGCGTTTAGCCACGAAGAACTACTTACCGAAGTAAAAAATTTGATCTCGACCTGTGTTGATGGCAAGCTTTCCACAAAAAGCCAGCAAGGTTCGGCATAGAACTGACCATTTCACCGCCGGTAAGGTTAGATGGGTGGGGGTGAGCAGAAAGGTCGAATATAGATGCAGAAAGAGGTACTCTTTGGTCAGTAATGCTTATCCAGTTTGGGTGTTGGCTAGGCTTTAGGAGGAAATACGGGGGTATTGCTGAATCTGAATCTGAAATAGTTGCTGTATGCTCGAAACTTCGTTTCGATTCATACTGCTTTTCAGCAACGCGGAAATATGGGAAGTTGCGCAACCTGATAAATTCTGGTGATTGGGTATGACAGACTCCTTTAGGCTAACCACTAAAATTCTTCGATAGGGTTTTTTAGGGTGTCCGGATCGATGAGGTAACTGATGAACGCCGAACAGGGCTCAATGCTGGTAGTGGATGATGTCGAGGCAAACCGTGATTTGCTTTCACGGCGGCTTCGGCGTCAGGGGCACACGGTGGCTGTAGCCGAAAACGGACGACAGGCGATCGAACTTCTGAAAAAGCAACCGTTTGACCTGATCCTTTGTGACATTATGATGCCGGAGATGAACGGTTACGAGGTATTGGAGCATGTCAAAGCGGATCCAGCCCTGCGCCACATTCCCGTGATCATGATTTCGGCTCTGGATGACATGGACAGTGTGGTGCGCTGTATCGAAATGGGGGCTGAAGACTATCTGTTCAAGCCGTTTAATCCCACGCTGTTAAAAGCTCGAATTAATGCGTGTTTAGAAAAAAAGCGCCTACGCGATCAGGAGCAAGCCTACCTGAAGCAACTGCAAGCAGAGCAGGAAAAGTCGGAGCGATTATTGTTGAGTATTTTGCCTGGACCTGTTGCAGAGCAGCTTAAGCAAACCCAGAGCACGATTGCCGAAAGCTTTGCTGAAGCGACGGTTCTATTTGCCGATATTGTTGACTTCACTCGCATTTCAACCCATCGATCGCCAATTGAAATGGTAAATTTGCTGAATCACATTTTTTCAGCCTTTGACAGCCTTGCAGAACAGCACCAACTGGAAAAGATTAAGACAATTGGGGATGCCTACATGGCAGTGGGAGGCATTCCGACTCACCGCGCTGACCACGCAGAGGCGATCGCGGAAATGGCCCTGGATATGCAGGGGGCGATCGCGAAATTCAACCGTGAAACGGGCGAGTCTTTCAGCATTCGCATCGGCATCAGTATGGGACCAGTGGTGGCTGGGGTAATTGGTACCAAAAAGTTCATCTATGATCTTTGGGGCGATACGGTCAATACCGCCAGCCGCATGGAATCTCAAGGTATTCCCGGTGAAATTCAAGTCACGGATGGGACCTATGAATGCCTCAAGGGCAAGTATCTATTTGAAGAACGGGGTACGATTCCGGTTAAAGGTAAAGGCGAAATGCGCACCTTTTTATTGAAAGGAAAGAGCCATAGCGGTAGTCATTGTGGTTAGGACGGGGTGCAGGGGTGGAACCCCTGGCGGGGGGCGAAGCCCCCACTCCCTCTCTAATTCCAATGTCCTAACGCACCTGCATAAAGCTATAGCAGTTGGCCAGGCAGATTTGGCAGGGTTTGAAACCCTTCAGAACCCCGCACCTGGTTTTTCTGGGTGCAGAACTCAAAACTTCCCTTTAAATCCATCTTTATCCGGCTCCTGTAATCATTAGCGAGTCTGGGAAACACTGCACCACAAATTCAGAGCAGCTGTTCTCCATTCACTGGTAGTTCGGTTTTCAAAGACAGACTGTTTGCGATCGCCCAAACGGTAAACACTCACCTTTGCGATCGCAGATTGCGTCCATACAGTGGTAGTCATTGTGGTTAGGACGGGGTGCAGAGGTGGAACCCCTGGCTGGGGGTACCGCCCCCACCTCCCCTTCTAAGCCCAATGTCCTCACGCATTTGCTTAGAGCTATGCCTTGCGCTCAGGCTGACAACAGGTTGCTGACGGCTCACAACTGTGCGTGTTCTACTTTTGAGGATTTTCAACCACTCCTCAAAGCAGGCTGGACAGAACACAGAGATGTTACCGAATAGCAGGATGAATTGGAAGGAAGTTTCAATTCATCCAACTCTAAATTCATCCCCGGAATCAGCAACGCCAACACAGGTTCTTTGCAAACGACTGATTGTGTCTACTTTTGCTGCAACTCACTCATTGCAGCAAATTCATTGCAATTTATTATAAGGAGTAATTTCAGTATGGCACAAAAGCTATCAGCAGGCTTTTCTCTGGCTAGCCCCTTTGGTAACAGCATCTTACTCGGCAGTAATGGTAATGACGAGTTGACTGGAACGAACCGCAGCGATACAATTCTGGGCTTTGCTGGAGACGATAGGATTTTTGGTCGGCGAAGTTCTGACATTATTTTAGGGGGGCAAAATAACGACTTCCTATTTGGCAATGCTGGTCATGATTTTCTGTTTGGAGAAGAAGGCAATGACACCCTGAAGGGAGGAAGTGGACGCGATTTCTTAGACGGTGGTTCTGGCAACGATATTTTGAACGGGGGGCGTGGAAATGACATTCTGATAGGCGGCGCAGGGGTCGATACCCTCACTGGAGGACGGGGGGCAGATGGTTTTTTGTTTTCCGGCAATGTGTTTGCCAATGGTACCCCTAACCTCAATGCGACAACCGGAATTAAGGTGTTGAATATGCCCGATACAGTCGCTGACTTTGCAATTGGAACCGATCAGTTCCTTTTTAATGGCGAAGATCTGGGCATCAATGAACTCATTTTTCAAAAAGGGATAGCGGCTGAAATTGCCAGCAATGCCAATGTCCTAGTGCTACTCAATCCCTTTGCAAATGCGGCGGCAGCGGCAAAAGCGATCGCTGATAACGACGCCATTACAGCCGATGCGGGAGTGTTCGTCTACTTCAACAGCACCCTGGGCATCAATCGGCTGGTTTATTCTAAAGACCTGGGCAATGGGGGGGATATCAGTGTGCTGGCCAATCTTGCGAACCAATCAGGGGACGCTGGCAGGGCAAACCTGGCGAACTTCTCTGAAAAGAACTTCCGCCTGATCTAGTGTTCCGCCAGGAAAATTTTGATGGGTCACAGACCCTCGAAATTTAACCCCCATCAACTTCCTGGGTATTCGCTAACCGTCAAATTCAATTTGACAGCGTACTAGCACGTCAAGACGAAAGTTTTGTTGGGGGTGCAGGGGTTTCCCTCAACCAACCATTCCCGACTCCCCCCTCCATGACTGTCAAACTTACGCCAAAAAGTACTGGTTTTCTGTCAAACAATTTTGATCTGAAACAACGGAGAATTGAAGCATCCATTGCTGAAACTGTTTAATTGACAAAATCAGGGAAAATTTCGACGGGCTATAATGCCCTCGGCTGAGAGCCCATCTGATTGCGATTGCCTGTAGCAAATTTGGATTGTGAAAAAACTTTTCTGTCAGGGAAAGGCTTTCACAACTCTCTCTGTTCACAAACAATTTAGAATAGCGACAAATCCAGATAGGGTGGCAATGCTCGATAACCATGGGGCTTTTGGATGGATATGGGTGCCTCTTATGCATCAGGTGTATAAGGAGTGGCAATGCTCACTAAACATGGGGCTTTCGGATGGGCAATAAATGCAAACTCTACCTCTACATTGACTCATGGCTCGCGTATCCACCGATGCCTCTGATGCTGAGCTAATTTGTAGTTTGAGAGCTGGTCAGCAAGAAGCTCTCCGAATTCTCTATGAACGTTATAGTGGGCTGGTTTACACCCTGGCGCTCAGGATTTTAAATCAACCCAGTGAAGCAGAGGACCTGACCCAGGAAGTGTTTCTTAATTTCTGGCAACAGGAGAAGTTTGACCCTGAGCGTGCGGCCCTGAGTACCTATCTCAGCGTGATCACGCGATCGCGAGCAATCAATAAACTCGAAAGCCGAAGTAGCCACCAGCGCTCTTTACGGCGGTTGCAACAAAACAGGGGAGTGGGTGAATCAATTCCCCCCACTCCCCTGGAGCAGGCATCTTTGACCGAACAGGAAGAAACTTTGCGGCAGGCTCTGTCCCAACTGACAGAAAATCAACGCAAAATCTTAGAAATGAACTTTTATCAAGGAATCAGTCAGGCTGAAATTGCCCACCAGTTGGGGATGCCTCTGGGAACCGTGAAAACCAACGCTCGCAAAGGCTTACTCAAATTACGAGAACTGCTGGGGGACGCAGTCGGATGAAGGAAAGCAACATGTCGCAGTCACCGTCAGAAGAGGAAAAAGAACTGGCAGCAGGATATGTGCTGGGCGATCTGAGTGCAGACGAAATCCACCAGTTTGAACAACTGCTGCAACAACGCCCTGATCTGCTGGAAGAAGTTAAAGCCATGCAGGTAAGTTTCCGGCTAATGCCCCACGCCCTACCAAAGCTGACTCCTCCCCCCCAACTGTTAGACCAAATTCTGATGGCACACTCAATCTCTGCCATAATCTCTGTTGAGCCAGAAGGGGGGCGATCGCACCCCTTTCCCTGGAGCAAACTGGTGGCTGCCGCTGCCCTATTCGTCGCTTTGTTGCTGGGGATAGACAATTTCTGGTTGCGCCGGCAACTCAGTCTGGCCCGACGGACAGACATAGAACAGGTAGGAGCCATTCTGCAACGTCCCAACAGTCGCCTGATTGCCCTCAAGGGCGAGGGAAACTCGGCTGCAGCTGGAACGTTACTGTTTACTCCTGGTCAATGGCAGGAGGTCATCATTTCCCTGGGAAACTTACCACCCCTGCCACCCGATCAGATTTATCGCATGTGGCTGACCCTAAAAAATGGGGAAACGCTTTTCTGCGGCGAATTCAACACTAATGCCGAGGGAACTGTATTCATTCGCCTGAATCCACCTAAAACGCCTCCCAAGGGTGTCAAAGCAACTGGAATTTTTGTAACAGTCGATTCTATCTCTGCCCCTCTGGAGGTCAGAGGTCGGCAGGTGATGACTGGCAGGATTTAGAAATTCAAAACAACCCTACTTCCGCTGCTGCTGTTGCTGCTGTTGCTTAATGGCTGCCTGTACCAGAGGAGTCAACCGGGCCCGCCAGTAACGGTTGCTGGGAAAATTGCGGACCTTTTCCAGCACGTCCTGCCATCTCCCTTCCTTAAAAGCTTTTTGAGCAGCGTAATAGTCTGCTTCGGCAGTCTTCCAATCTTGTTGCCACTGGTTAATGGCTCCCTGCGCCGCATAGTAGGCAGAACTATTGGTAGGGATTGTTTGAGCGAGAGCGATCGCCGCCTTCAGGTTACCGGCCTGATAAAATTCCGTGGCATCTTTCAACACCGCTTCTCCATTATCCGGTGATTTAGCAACCGCCTGCGCGATGGTTTCTGGAACACAGGTTGTGACCGTCAAATCCTTGTACACCCAGCCTTCAATTGGGCTAACGACCCGCAACCACCCTTCATTCTCATCCACCACTTTAAGCTGAGTCCCATTTCTTAATCGCCCAACGATATTGTCAGGTGCAGAAACTGGGCTAGAGCGGACATTGAGGGGTGGATTGGGGTCGGTGGCAATTGTTTTACAAACCAATTTGGGGTCAGGTTTGGAAAAGATTTTTAAGGAAGACAACAGGGAAGGATGGGCATACAAAATGGCAGAAGTGATCCCCGCTGTTGCTCCAAAAAGCAGCAAACCTGCCCCCATCAACAGGGCAACTTTACGAACATCAGTCATTTTGGAGCCTTAAAAGATGCACTCAGTCCAGGCTATCCGAAGAGGGTACTCCCAACCGGAGTAGTTTTGCCAAACTTCACCTTTGGGTAATATCTATTAAGTAGCCAGGCCCAACTTAATCAAGGATAATTTCGGGTAATTTCAGGCGTGGAGGGGGTGAAACTCCCTACCCGGAGCTGCGCCTCCACTCCTTCTCCTTGCAGTTAAGGATGTATGGCTATTTACTGAAAGGTTGTCATAACAACACATAATGGCTCACATCCTATTCAATTCCCCACTTGCACAATTCTTCGCTAATATATTGAAACTTCAGATAGACTCGCGGTAGCAAATCCTCTCACTGGGATGTATACTGAAGCGTCGAATTTAGGACTGAAAAGCTAGGAGGGTTCTATTCCTGAGCCATTGACCTTGACTGTCAGCTTAAGAGGCACGCGTGAAGTCAAGGATAATTATCAGTTATTTCGCCTCACGGGTCTTTTGGACGCCTTCTCTGAGCCCACCTTTCGTAAAGTGATGGGTAAGTGTGTCGAAGAGGGGCCCAGGAACATTATTTTGGACTTGTCGAAGATTGATTTCGTAGACAGTTCGGGCTTGGGAGCATTGGTTCAGCTTGCCAAAAAAGCTCAAACAGCGGAAGGCACGTTGCAAATTGTCACCAATCCCCGCGTTACACAAACGGTGAAGCTTGTTCGCTTAGAGCAATTTCTTTCTTTACAAAGTTCGGTTGAAGCTGCGATTGAGAACGTCAAGAGCTAAACAGGCGGCGAGCCTGTGCTTATGAGACAATTACTATGAAGAAGGTTCTTCATTGCTTTTGGCACAATTCGCTGTCCAGACCCTTTTTTGCTGGGCTGCTGGTTTTTGTGGGTGCGATCGCCCTTCTTACCAGCCAGACCATGTCGATGAGTGCTCATTCTACCACGATGTCTTTGTCTGCGCCCCAATCGAATGTCCAGGAGTATGCTATGAGCGCCCCTCGCCTCTCCGAAGATGAGTTAAAAGATGCCCTTAGCCAGCTTGATGGTTGGAGCATTAAGGATGGCAAGCTTCACCGTCAGTATCAATTTGGGTCCTTCGTAGAAGCCTTTGGTTTTATGTCCAGTGTGGCACTGGTGGCCGAATCGATGGGACACCACCCGGAATGGTTCAATGTCTACAATCGGGTCACCATAGACCTGACAACCCACGATTCTGGCGGCATCACCCGGTTGGATGTGGATCTCGCCAGGAAGGCGAATGAACTGGCAAAGTAAAGCTAACGAGACTTCTAAAGCGCTAATGGAGGAGCCGCACAGGTTGCGCCTTGCATTCCACAGACCAAGTAGTATACCAATTTGGATTTTAGATTTTGGATTGGGAAATCGTTGCAATCGCTGGTTTCGTAAATTGACCTGCCACATGCGCAATTTAGGTTGGTATATTTTTTACCCAGAACCGCTTTTAGAAAGCTTCTGGATCGATATTTAATTCTCACAATCGAGCGGCTAACCGTTCAGCACGTTAGCGCTCCTGTTCAAACAACTTCCAGAACAAAAACAGGCGGGATATTGTTCTCTTCCCACATTACGTAGCTCAGGCGGAGCTCTTTATCCACAATTCGCTGCACCCCCAAACTCAGAAAGCCATCAGGAACGATCGCAGGCTTGTCGGGGTCGTAATAAATTCTCATACACTGCATGCCCCCTATCGCTATTCCTCTTGCCTTTCCCCCTCTGTCCCTTACCCTAAAAAAATAGGGGTTTGCTGGAGACCCAATGAGCTATCAACCGCTGCACCACAAATATCGACCCCAGACCTTCGCAGATCTGGTGGGGCAGGAGGCGATCGCGGCGACCCTCATCCACGCGATCCAGCAACAGCGAATTGCCCCGGCCTACCTGTTCACCGGGGCCAGGGGAACGGGCAAAACCTCCAGTGCTCGAATTCTGGCAAAATCGCTGAACTGCCTCAAATACGATGCGCCAACGGAGAAACCCTGTGGCCAGTGTGAGGTGTGTCGAGCGATTGCCCACAGTAATGCCCTGGATGTAATTGAAATTGACGCAGCCAGTAATACCGGCGTTGACAACATCCGGGAACTGATTGAGCGGGCACAGTTTGCGCCAGTGCAGTGCCGCTACAAGGTCTATATCATTGATGAAGTGCACATGCTCAGTACGGCAGCGTTTAATGCCCTGCTCAAAACGCTGGAAGAACCCCCCGACCGCATTGTCTTTATACTGGCGACCACCGATCCCCAGCGAGTGCTGCCGACAATCATTTCTCGCTGTCAACGGTTTGATTTTCGCCGGATTCCGCTGGATGCAATGGTAACGCACCTGCGCAAAATTGCTAATAAAGAAGCCATTGCCATTACTGAGGATGCGATTACTCTGGTAGCGCAAATTTCTCAGGGTGGGTTGCGGGATGCTGAAAGCCTGTTAGACCAGCTCAGTTTGCTAGCAGAAGAAGTCACCGTTGAGAAGGTTTGGGATCTGGTGGGTTCCGTGCCAGAGCGGGATTTGATGAGCCTGCTGGAGGCGATCGCCCAAGACAACCCCGAAGCCCTGCTCAACAGCACCCGTCGCCTCATGGATCGGGGGCGGGAACCCCTCATCGTGCTGCAAAACCTGGCCAGCTTCTTCAGAGATTTACTGATTGCCAAAACCGCCCCTGACCGAAACGATCTGGTTGCGCTGACAGCACCCACCTGGTCGAAACTGTGCGAATTTGCCCAAACTCTGGATACCAGAACCATCCTGGCAGGGCAACAGCATCTGCGTAGTTGTGAAGCTCAACTCAAAAACACAACCCAGCCCCGACTCTGGTTGGAAATTACATTAATGGGACTGTTACCATCAGCGGTCAGACCGTTGGGGGAGGGGTTGATTGGGGCGAGACCATCGAACGGGTTGGCAGAAGGGCAATCCATTTCCCAGAAATCAGTGGTATCTAAAGCAGGAATGGTGGCTGAAAGCCCTGCACTCACTAACGCTCAGCCTGCTCAGTCGACAGTGGCGATCGCCGCCCAATCGCCAGCAGAACAACCAACTCCTTCCCAGACGTCAGCCCCATCAAACAACCAGTTTCAAGCAGAAGAGGAGGGGGGGGATCTCAAGGACAAAACTGTTCCTGACCCACAACCCGTCACAGCCGCAGAACTTGCCGGGGTAACGAACGATCAACCCGTTGATACCAATCTGGGTCAGATTTGGCAGCAGATTATTGCCCATCTTCACCCCCTCAGCAAAGCGTTGTTAAATGAGCATGGTCGGTTGTTGGGCTTCGATGGTCAGGAAGTGCGAATTGGCATCAGCTCTGACAAGCTGGTGAAAATTGCGCAAAACCAGGTGAAAAACATTGAAAAGGCGTTTACAGAGGTTTTTCAGCAGAAGGTAAGAGTCCGTCTGGAAGTTGCGAGTCCCTCTGGGGCTAAAGCCAGTTCCGCTGAAAGCTCCCCCTTATCAGCACCTGCAAGGGACGTTTCAGACGCGTCAGAGGATGCTGAACCATTTGCCAAAAACTCAAACCCTCCTCCAGCCCGGAAGTCAACGTTCAGTACCCAATCCACCCGATCAACTGCCCCACCAGAGGCAAATTCCTCTCCAGAAGCTCCATCTCCAGCAGTTAATGAAGGAATTGGAAAGAAAAAAGCTGACAGTTCAGCAAAGTCGCCAGTAAACTCCTGGGAAGAGGATGAAGCAGTGCGGGCTGCCAAACAATTAGCAGAATTTTTTGCTGGTAAAGTCGTCAGCGACAGCGAGGATGTTTTTGAAATTGCAGAGCTGGATTCTGCCGAACCCACCAAAACCTTTGAATCAGACGCAACTAAGTGGGCCACGGCTGGTGAAGAGGAGGAAGCCGACGATGATGTTCCATTTTGACAGGCAATATTGAAGCCGTTCTTTTCCCTTCTTCCTGGTCAAAGGTTGATTACTGCTCCCCTGCTTTTCGATGCTCACGCATGGCTGCCACGAAGCGATCAAACAAATAATCGGCATCATGGGGACCAGGGCTGGCTTCGGGATGGTACTGGACGGAGAACAGGGGTAAAGATTTGTGGCGTAATCCGGCGACGGTGCGATCGTTCAGGTTAAGGTGGCTAATTTCCACATTGGCATCGGGTAAGGATTCGGCGGCGATCGCAAATCCGTGGTTTTGACTCGTGATTTCGACCTTCTGGCGCAAGCCACAGGGTTGATTCAGGCCCCGATGCCCAAATTTGAGCTTGAAGGTTTCACCCCCCAGGGAAAGCCCCAGAATCTGGTGCCCCATACAGATACCAAACATTGGCTTTTGGGTTTCCAGCAGGGCTTTGGTGGTTGCAATCCCTTCCGCGTTGGCAGCAGGATCCCCTGGCCCATTGGAGAGGAAGATCCCATCCGGGTTATATTTGAGAATTTCTTCCGGAGGAGTATGGGCTGGAACCACAATGACACGGCATCCGTAGCTGGCAAGACGGCGGAGAATGTTGCGCTTAATGCCAAAATCAATCGCAACCACTGTCAGGGGCTCTTCACCCGTTTCGGTTGCGGCAGAGCCATACTGCCACTCAGGTTTCGTTGGATCGGCCCATTCATACACTTCGGGAGTGGTCACCTCGCGTACCAGGTTGAGCCCTGCCATGCTGGGGGCATCCTGTACCAGCTCTAACAGTTCTGCTGGGTCAAGCACTTCGGTTGAAATGCCCCCATTCATGGCACCAATGGAGCGTAGTTTACGGGTCAGGGCACGGGTATCAATCCCATAGATGGCAACAACATGGTGCTGCTTCAGGTAGTCAGGCAGGGACTGGGTCGAGCGCCAGTTGCTAGGTTTTGAACAAATGTTGCGGGCGATCGCCCCCTTTACCTGAGGTTTGTTCGATTCCTCATCCTCCGGGTTTACGCCTGTATTACCCAGTTCCGGGTAGGTAAAAGTTACAATTTGCCCACAGTAGCTGGGGTCAGTTAGCACTTCCTGATAGCCAGTCATGCCCGTATTGAACACGACCTCTCCGATCGCTGTTCCAGCTGCCCCGAATGACCAGCCTTTGTACGTAGTTCCATCAGCCAGAACTAACAATGCAGGTTGAGTAGGAGAGAGCGCCATAGACCCTTTGCAAAACACAAACGCTTTATTATGCCATGATCAACCTGGGGTGTGGGGGTGGTTTTGAGCAGATGTAAGCGAGTGCTAACAATTTGAGCGCACCACTACGCTCCGCCCAAGAATTGCACTAACTGTTCCAGCTTGGCCCAGGCCGCACCGCTACTGAGGATGTCTCTAGCCAGGGCAATTCCAGCAAGATAGGGTTGGTCAGTTTGGGAAATGGCTCCTCCGACCTGGAGGGCAAGTGCCGCATTGAGGGCAACCACATCTTTTTGGGCCTGGGTTCCCCTCCCTTGCAGGACGGATTTAAGAATTTCGGTGTTTTGTTGAACATCTCCCCCGGCGATCGCGCTGAGGGGGGCAGGTTCCAATCCCAGCTCTGCCGGGTTGAGGCTGGTTCGCTGAATCTGTTGCCCCGAAAGGATGGCCAGATCAGTGCTATCCCCCAATCCCGCCTCATCCAGACGTTCCCGCCCATAAAGGACAATTGCCTGTTCAATTCCTAACTGTTTCAGGGCATGGGCCATCGTTTCCACCAGGTTGCCGTCACAAACCCCAATCACCTGGCCAGTAGGGCGCATGGGGTTAACTAACGGTCCCAAAAGGTTAAATACCGTTCGCACTTTTAGCGATCTCCGCATCGGTGCCACCACCTTCAAGGCAGGATGCCAGCCCGGTGCAAACAAAAACGTAATGCCCACCTCATGCACAGCTGCCTGAATTTTTTCAGGCGGCGCGGATAGATTCACCCCCAGAGCTTCCAGCACATCAGCCGAACCCACCCGACTTGAAGCAGAACGATTGCCATGTTTAGCAACCGCAATACCCGCCGCGGACGCCACAAAAGCCACAGCAGTGGAAATATTGAACGTTCCAGCTCCATCACCGCCAGTGCCGCAGGTATCGATCAGGGGAGTGGGAGGGGGGGAGTTGGAAAGAGGCAGGGGGGCAGCCTGGGCTTGCAGAACCCGTGCCATACCGGCCAACTCATCAGCCGAAACTCCTTTTGCCTGAATTGCTGCCAGAATGGCACCCGATAGCACCGGAGGCACGGATTCATTCAGCCATCCCTGCATCAGCTCGGCTGCCTGACTTTGGGAAAGGGATTGGCGATCGAGCAATTGCTGTAACAGCCCAGACCAGACGGCTGAATCTTCGGAAAGGGAGGCAGGTTCTGCCTTAGAGCCACTAGCGCTTTGAATCACAGGGGAAATGCCGCAATTTCAAGTTGTTAGACAGCATCCTACTATACCAGTCCTGAGACGGGGAATAACAGGGGAATGGGCTGGGACAGAGCAAAGGCGCAGGGGAATACTCCTCACCCTGGCACTCCTTTGCTCCATCCACTTCCATTCGTGGCGCTGAACACTTTTCAGGTAGCTGAGATCTAGCTGAGATTAAATTGATAAACCGAGCTTAACACCCAAAATTGTGTGAACAATGAGTAAGCTGAAGGCAACTGTTCCCAAATAGGCATGGAGCATTCTAAGAGCGGATTTGTCGCCCCAGAAGCCAGATAGGGAAAGGAGGCTGTTGGTTAAAAGTAACCCCAATGCCGCGGTTCCTGTCCAGAAATGGGGGCTTTCCATAATTGGTTCCTGCTGCACTAGCAACGACAGAATGCCACCCGTATAGCCCAGTGCCAGAAACAAAAACATGAAGGGAGCCAGTTTTCGATGGTCTGCTCGACTCTTGACAGCCACCTCCTTATCCGCTGCCAGACGTCCGCGCCAGCCTGCAAAGACCACATAACTTCCCATCACGAAGATTACAATCCCCATCATCAATGGATGTCCCCAGTGAATAATGGGTTCGGGCATGTTGAGACTACGAAACAAAGCAGCTAACGGTTCTAGCAGTTCACTGAAATACTCACTAAAAGTGTTCATAGAAAGATCGGGATTAATCATTACAAAAGAGTTGGGATAGTTCTCCCAGCTTGCCGGTGAAACAGTAGCGTAAGCTACTCTTTCACCTAAAACAAAGTTCCTGGGGTATTGATTTTGTTTTGGTGATCAGCGTCGCTTATTACCAAACTCTCGGGAGAGCCGTTGGAACTTTGAAGCCAAGTGATCTTAGCTTAATAATACGAAACATAAATTGCAATCGATGGTAATAGATGCGACAAACTAATTGCGATCGCCGCCCGTAGTTTAGTAAGCTCACATCAATTAAAACGATAGAAATCATAAATACAGGACAGGAAGCCCTTGCGTAAGCTGCTAAAACAGGTCAGACAAGCCTTTCAGGACGAGAGCTTTCTTCAGTATGTGCGCTATGTGGAGAGCTTTGTTTCAAAAGTGCTCTCGATTGGCATGGTGATTGTCATCCTGGTCGCGGTTTATGACCTTGGGCTTTTTCTGCTAGCGGAGTTGTTCACAACTCCCATTGCCCGATTTAGTACTACCTTTTTCACCATCTTTGGGCTGTTTCTCAATGTCTTGATTGCGCTCGAAATCCTTGAAAATATTACGGCCTACTTAAAGAAACATGTGATTCAGGTGGAGTTGGTGATCAGTACCTCTTTGATTGCTGTTTCCCGTAAAATCATCATCCTGGATCTGGAAAAAACCTCAGGAACTGACTTAATTGCTCTCGCAGCCGCAATTTTCTCACTTTCTATTAGCTATTGGATCATTAAACGTATCAACTGGCGATCGCCTGATCAGTAGACTGGAACGTTATGACGCAGTTTTTTCAATTCGAATCCGATTTTGTAGAAACGCTTCGCTGTATTCCAATGCAGGTCCGGCTGAAGCTGGATACATGCGGGGTCAAACTGAAATTGGCCCAGTGGAATCACTTTCCCCAGGAAGACCGCCAGCAACTGGTTGAAATGCCTTGTGAATCGGAACCCGAAATCCAGGCTTACCAAGAATTTCTTCACCGACTGGTTCAAGAACGTACAGGGACCGAAGCCGTCGATTTGCCCATTGATCCTCACCCGCCCTGGCTTGATGCCACAACCATTCCAGCCAGCGTTTTAGAGAAAGCTGAGGAAGTCAACACGGCGATCGCCCCAGAACAATGGGCTGCCCTGTCTCCCCTCCAGCGCTTTGCCCTGATTAAGCTCAGCCGTTCTGGACATGAGAATAGTAACTTTCTCCCAGCCCTCAAAGAATTTAATCTTGCTTAATTGGGAAGGAGTGGGAGAGTGATGGGGTGATGGGGTGGGGAGTTTTGAGTTTTGAGTTCTGAGTTTTCACCTCACACCTCACAACTCTCTCCTTACTTACAGGGGGTTTCAGTTGAGTTAGCCCACTTTGAAGGGCTAGAAGCTGGCTTTAGGGGGCTGGGGGCTAGGGGCTGAAGTGTGGTTTATGCATTTGAAACTCGCTGTAGATGAGTTTTGAGTTATAGCTGTCGCCAGGTTGCTTAGGACACTGGGTTTAAGGGGGGTGTGGAGACTTCGCCCCCAGCCAGGGGTTCCACCCCTGCACCCTGTCCTAAGCCTGATGGCTATCGCTATAGCTCTGCCTGTTGCCTGTCACCTGCCGCCTCACCTCTGACTAACAACTAACAATCAACAACTAACAACTAACAACTCCCCCGTCACCACTGAGGATTGCGCCGGAGCAAGGCTTCTGCTTCTGGGGCAGGCAGGGGTTTGGAGAAGAAAAAGCCCTGCCCATACTCGCACTGGAGGGATCGCAGCCTTGCCAGTTGTTCAGCGGTTTCCACCCCTTCTGCCACGATATCCATCCCCAGATTATGCCCCAGCATAATAATCGTCTGAACGATTTGGGCGTCTTCGCTGCCGTCTCCCATACGACTCACAAATGAACGGTCTACCTTGATGGTGTTGGTTGGAAAGCGATGCAAATAGCTGAGTGAAGAGTATCCGGTGCCAAAGTCATCAATACTGAGCTGTAAATTCAGGGATTTTAAACGTTGCAGCAGGGCGATCGTAGACTCCACATCAGTCATGGCCGTACTTTCAGTAATTTCCAGCTTCAGGCTTCGACCATCCAGATCTGCTTCTTGGAGGGTTTGCTCAATTTGCTCGACCAGGTTGGGCTGGGAAAACTGCCGACCCGAAAAATTCACACTCACCAACAGTGGCGGATCTTTAGGAAACTGCTTCTGCCAGACTTTGAGCTGGAGGCAGGCCTCCCGAATAATCCACTGGCTTAGGGGAAGAATCAAATCGGTTTCTTCTGCAACGGGAATAAATTCCGCAGGAGGCACCAGCCCCCGTTGTGGATGGTGCCAGCGAATCAGAGCTTCAAAGCCTGCAACTTTGCCCGTCTCCAAAGAAATGATCGGCTGATAATACAGTTGAAATTCCTGGCGTTCAATCGCCCGTCGTAAATCAGTTTCAAGTTGCAGGCGGGTCATCACTTGAACCCGCATCCCTGTGAAAAACAGTTCATGTCGGGCCTTTCCTGACTCCTTCGCCCGATGCATTGCCGTATGAGCATCCCGCAAAATGTCCTCTGGCTCATAATCAGAATTGGCCTTCCCCAGGACAATTCCAATACTGGCGGTTGTAAACACTTCCTGCCCATTCAGCTTATAGGGCAGGGTGACTTTTTGCTGGAGTTGATCGGCCAGATCGGTGACTTCTTCTTTCTCCTTAATCTCCTGTCGCAGAATGGCAAACTCGTCACCACCCACCCTGGCCAGCTTATCCCTGGGGCGCAGGCAAGTTTTTAGTCGCTGAGTGGTAGCCACAAGCAGTTGATCGCCCAGGCGATGCCCAAAACTGTCATTAATCGCTTTGAAACCATCCAATCCCAGAAATAGAACAGCCACCGTCGATGATTCGGGGGGCGATGTTGATTTGTTGTTCTTCCGGTGTTTGTTAATGGTTGCCTGAAGCTGCTTCATGAAAAGAGCTCGATTGGGTAAACCAGTTAAGGAATCGTGAAAGTTGTCATAGAGGAGCCGATAGACAACGACCCCTGCTCCCGTCACCACCAGAGCGATCGCCGCGGGCACAAATGGGATCCAACCTGCATTAGTAAATACGCCCAGATAGGTGATAAACAGTCCCACACCAGCGACACTGAGAGCGCTGCCCAGGGCAAGGGGATGGCGGAAACGCCACGCTAAAATGCCCCCGATCAGTGCCCAACCCCAAACCCACAGCATCTCAACGGGTTCTGCCCAATACCAGAAGAGCGATCGCCCATCTAGCACGGTTCCTATAATTTGACTAACCATCTGGGCATGGACAAAGACTCCCGGCGTTTTGGGGCTTTGATCCACTGTCAAATTAAAGGGAGTCAGAAAAATATCTTTCGCGCTGGGTGCTGTGGTTCCAATCAGTACCAGCTTGTCTTTAACCCAGCTGGGGTCCAACCTTCCACTCAGGACTTCTGTGAGGGTGACCTGTCGGGCAATTTGATTGGGGGTCCGGTAGTTGAGCAAAACCTGATGACCGCGATCGTCTAACCCCTGATACCCGCCCGAATTGGCAGTTAAAGACCAGAACCTGGCAGTGCCAATCTGCAAATGGTCTGAGGCTACCTGCATGGAATAGCCGTGATTTGCCAGATAAGCCAGGCTCAATCGTAAAGAAAAGGAGTACAGACTTTCATTATCCAGCTCGGCATACAAAAAATTTCGCCGTACTACCGCATCAGGGTCTAGCACAATGTCGCTAAAACCTACCCGTTTTTCGGGCATACCGGGGGGGGGTGCCACGCCGCTACTGTCCGTGTCAGCCAAAAGTTTGACTGTAAATACATTAGGAGCTTGAAGCTGCTTTTTGAGCTCAATCTGGCCCGGTGGTTGGGGAACATCCCGGTAGATATCCAGGCCAATTACCCGTGGCTGATTTTGCTGAAGCTTTTCTAGCAGTTGGGCGACTACCTGATCGGAAACGGGCCAGCGTTTCTGTAATCGAATATCGTCTTCCGTAATGGCAACAATCAGCAGTCTTTCATCCTGTCCTGCATCCGGGCGCTGCCGAATCATCTGATCAAATGACATCAGCTCCAGGGTTTGCAACCCACCAACCTGGCGTACTATCAGCACCAATCCTGCCGCCAGGAGGCTTGTAATCAACGCAGGATGCTTCAGGATGAGGCGCATCAGGCGGGAGCTCTTCCTGGCAACTCCTTCAAAATTAAAGCGGAATTCCGTCATGTAAGCTGCAGAATCGGGATCAGGCGGAGGCTAAGTGAAGACCTTTTATTCTCCGACACAATGTGAGCGATCGCTCTGATGGTAGACGACCCCAACCAACCGAACATGTTCCTTCTTACTTGAATAGTACCCATCCTGCCTGAAGGCCCCACAATTCTTTTCAGAAGGAATGCCAGATCACAATGCTTCTTAAATCTGAAATGATAGCAGCTGGCGCTATTATCATCACCTTTACTAAGGTCTTACTTTTGCGAGCTCCGTAAATTCTCCTACGCCTCTCTTTGCCAAACTTGTCACTAAACGTAATTGCAAGAGCCTTTATTTGATGGTTTGATAGAGAATAAGCAGGCTAGATAAAGTTTTTGTTCTTTGCAATCTTCTTCCTACTCCAGGAATGGAAACCGGGAAGTTATGAAGAACATCTGCCAAAAGTTACGTGGAATCACCCAGTCAGGTAAGTCGGATGGATGAGGCAACTCTTTCTGAAGTGTCATAATCTTCTAATGTCTCCGGAATAGTACCAAACGAACTTGTAGCCGACTGTGCGTTCTTCACAGAGGTGTTCCCTGTCCAGTCTGATGGGCTTGAGGAATTTGCCTTGAAATCCAGGGCCCGGCGCTAGTGTTGGCAGATGTGCCCACTTTTGGGGTTTCCATGTTTTCTAGATTCGCTCCTTTCTAAAATTTCTATTTCAAAGCTTTTTCAATAAATTTCAGAACTTATGATGAGAAACCAACGTTCAAATCACAATTTATCTCAGTTTTTTAACTTGACCTATCTGAGTGGGCTTCTGGTCAGTACGCTGGCAGTTGGTGTTGCAGTCAGGGGTTTACCAGCGATCGCGCAACCTGAACCCAAATTACCCCGTCAAGTTTCTGCAGTTTCTGCACCGGCTGCCACTTTGCCAGACGGAGTCTATCTTTACGGGCAGTCCCCCAAGCCAGAGCAGATCGGAAAGGGCTACTTTGTGTTTGAGGTCAATCGGGGCAAGGTTGTGGGCGCGCTTTATATGCCCCGCTCCTCCTTTGACTGTGCGGCTGGTTCATTTAAGGGAAATCAGCTTGCGCTTACCGTTGTCAACAGTTATGATCACAGCACCAATCCGTTTAACATCGCCTTAGAACGGAGTTCTAATGTTGCTGCCACTGGAGGGGGCTCAGAAAAAGTAGGTTTGCAGGGCCTCCATCGCATCTCCAGCATCAGCCAGAATGACTACCGGATTTTGAATACTTGTAAAGCAGATTTGCAGAAGCGGTCTAATCTCCTCAAATTAAGTAATCCTAAAGTTTAGTGCGTCAAGTTTAGTGCGTCTACCCAGGGGCATCTTTCTCAATTGAAGATCGGAATAAAGATAGGAGCCAGAAGCCAGAAGATAAGGTTTCTGGCTTCTAGTTTTTTGCCCTAAAATTTAACCTGAGGGGAAAGTTCCTCTGTTATTTTGAAGCAGAGTTTCCATAATCCCGATCAATCTAGCAACAGATTCGGCTTGTTGTTTGGCAGTTTCAGCCTGCTGTCTGGCAGTCTCAGCCTGCTGTCTGGTGATTTCCTTTAACTCAGCTAACTCCGCTCGAAAATCCTGAAATCCGACAGTGATGACCTCAGTTAAATAACCGACCTGATCAATCAGAATATCTATCCTGTCAGGCGAATCAGATTGTCTACTACGTGTCATGTGCCGATGCGTATTCCGCAAAATCCCCGGAATAAAATCCCCGGAATTATATCAGAAAATCCAGATCTTCGACGCGATCGCTCCTTCCTTGTCCTGGGGAACTCTGACAATTAGCCCCAGCAAGGAGTGGTTGCCCCATGCGTTCGTCTCCTAAAGAATTCATTATCGAAGCTGGTCGTTCGGAGAGCCAGTATTGGAAAGACCTCTGGCACTACCGGGAATTGTTTTACTTTCTGTCCTGGCGAGACATCCTGGTTCGCTACAAACAAACGGCGATCGGCATTGCCTGGGCACTCATTCGTCCCTTTCTGACAATGGTGGTTTTCACCATTGTCTTTGGTACTCTGGCAAACTTACCTTCCGAAGGTGCGCCCTATCCGATTCTGGTATTTGCGGCAATGCTGCCCTGGCAATTCTTTGCCAATGCCCTCTCAGAATGTAGTAACAGTTTAATCATCAATGCCAATTTGATTTCCAAAATTTATTTTCCCCGGTTAATTATTCCTGCCAGTGCCGTTATTGTCAGCTTTGTTGATTTTTTGATCTCTGGCATGATTTTGCTGGGGTTAATGGCTTACTACAATTTCATCCCCGACTGGCGAATTTTGACTTTACCGCTGTTTATTCTCATTGCCTTTGCAGCAGCGATTGGGACTGGGTTATGGTTAGCAGCGCTGAACGTGCAATACCGTGACTTTCGCTACATTGTGCCGTTTATTGTGCAATTTGGGCTGTACATTTCCCCGGTTGGATTTAGCAGTAGCATTGTGCCAGAGCAGTGGCGTCTGCTCTATTCCCTCAACCCAATGGTAGGTGTAATCGATGGATTTCGCTGGGCAATTTTGGGAGGAAGAACCCAAATTGATTGGGCTGGATTTCTGTTGTCAAATACGCTGGTACTGCTGGTGCTGGTCAGCGGTATCTGGTATTTCCGCCGAATGGAACGTACATTTGCCGATGTCATTTGAGCCAGAACTAACGCCCCATGCCTGATACTGTGATCTATGTTGAGAATCTAGGTAAGCGTTACTTGCTGAAGCATCAGCGACCGGAACGCTACGTTGCCCTGCGGGATGTGATAGCAAAGGGGGCGAAATCACTGCTGCGCCAGCTCAATCCCTTTTCTCCCCGCCCATTCCATCCAGCCGCACCCAATTATGAGGAGTTCTGGGCGTTGAAGGAAGTCTCGTTTGAGGTAAAACAGGGCGATCGCGTCGGCATTATTGGTCGCAACGGAGCGGGAAAGTCTACCCTACTCAAGATTCTCAGCCGTATCACCGAACCTACAACCGGACGCATTGCGATTCGCGGCAGGGTCGCCAGTCTTCTGGAAGTGGGTACAGGCTTTCACTCGGAACTGACCGGGCGAGAAAATATTTTTCTCAATGGGGCAATTCTGGGCATGACAAAGGCGGAGATCAAACGTAAGTTTGATGAGATTGTTGCTTTTGCTGAGGTTGAAAAATTCCTGGATACCCCTGTAAAACACTACTCCTCTGGCATGTATGTGCGGTTAGCATTTGCCGTCGCTGCCCATTTAGAGCCGGAAATTCTAATAGTGGATGAAGTGCTGGCAGTCGGAGATGCCCAGTTTCAAAAGAAGTGTTTGGGCAAGATGGAAGATGTGGCAAAAAACGAGGGACGAACGGTTTTATTCGTCAGCCACAATATGGGAACCATTACTCAGCTTTGCACAAAAGGAATCTATTTAAGCCAGGGAAAACTTGTTGGATTGGGTGATATTAACGCTGTCGTCTTACAATATTTAACTTCAGATGCTGAGAATACGGCGTATAAGCAGTTGTATTCGTTGGAGCAAATTAAACAATTAAATAAAATCGTTTTTTTTCGAGAGGTGGCGATCGCCAATCACGAAGGGGAGCATTCTTCAGAAGTAGATGTACGTTACCCGTTTTATATCAACTTAAGTTATGAGGTAAGAAAAACGGTCAAAAACGTAGAACTGACAATTCACATTCTCACAAGTGATGGAAGACCCGTTTTCACCACCCTTCAATCTGACTGCGATCCTGATAGTTTTGGCATTCGCCATCCTGGTTGCTATCAAGCTTCTGTCCAAGTTCCAGGAATGTTCCTGATGCCAGGTTCCTACCTGCTCAAATTAGCAGCCCATGAGCCAATGGTTCAAATGTATGACTATCATGAAAACACGATTATGTTTAGAGTTAATGAAACCGGAACGAAACTGGCAAAATACCAGCGTCATGACCATATCGGTGTTGTCATGATTGATTTACCCTGGAAGATCAAATAGTTCTTGGTTCTCCTGGAAGTTCGGTGATCAGCGATGCTGATCACCGAAATAAAATCAATATTCCAGGGATTCTGTTTTGGATGAAAGAGTACTTACGTTACTCTTTCGTTGGCAAGCCGGAAGAACCCAGTTCTTTAGTAAGAATTAATAATCCGAATGGCTTCTTTCTGTAAAAGACACAATGAAAATCCTAAACGAAGAAATTGATGAATCACTTCTCACTCATATAGACAGGCAAGAGCTAGCTAATCTGCTTTCTGAACTGCCGGATGGTTTTCCTGAGCTTCAGGATATCTGGCGGCTGATGGATAAGGTTTGGAACGATTTGGGCTGTGATAATCAACAGTTCGACCCAGACAAAATGAAACGTTACTATGAGCATCCTGTCTGGTTATTAAACGGTCTTTTCACTGAACAGGACGAAATGTCTCGCCAGCATCGGCAGGCGATCGCCCATTGGATTGCGCAACGAGAGTCGATTTTCTCTGTACTGGATTACGGTGGTGGCTTTGGTGCTCTGGCTCGATTGGTTGCGGATGCCAGAAGCGAAATTTCTATTGATATTTATGAACCATACCCCAGTAAACTGTCGTTTCACAGAATTAGAAATTATTCACAGATTAGATTCATTGCTACGCTTGCTCGGTTCTATGATTGTGTTATTTGTACAGACGTTTTAGAGCATGTTTTTGATCCATTAATTCTGTTATCCAACATAGCTCAGGTGATTGATATAAATGGATTTTTAATTATTGCCAATTGCTTCTATCCCTATATTAAATGTCATTTGCCTGGTACATTCCATTTTCGACATACCTTTAGCCTGTTTGCTGGAATGATGGGGCTGAAATATTGTGGGTTCTGTCAGTTTGAGCATATTCACATCTACCAGAAAGTGAATGATCAACCACCGAACTGGCACAGGATTCGGCTACTCGAATATTGGTCTAGAATCCTATTTCCACTGCTAGAAATTACAGCGAGAGACAGGAATAGAATTCATCGCGGTTTACGGAAGTTGCGTCGGTTATTCCAATGAAGGTTCTGCTACTCAGTACATCAGATATTGAAGGAGGGGCGGCGCGATCGGCCTATCGGCTCCATCAGGGACTGCAACGATTGAATCTGACTTCTCAAATGCTCGTTCAAGTTAAATCGAGTGCGGATTTGACTGTACTATCTCCACCTCCCAACTTTCGGCGGGATTTTGCAAAAGTTAGATACTCCTTCGACTATTTGCCCTTGAAGATGTATCCCAAACGTCAGGGAACATCTTTTTCCTGCCAGTGGTTGCCGGATGGGGTTTCAGGCAGAGTCAAGGAAATAAAGCCCGATATTCTTAACTTGCATTGGGTCGGGGCGGGTTACTTACAAATTGAAACGCTGGCTCAGTTGGAGCAACCCCTTGTCTGGACATTACACGATATGTGGGCCTTTACAGGTGGCTGCCATTATGCCCAAATGTGCGATCGCTACATCCAATCCTGTGGTGCCTGTCCCCAACTGGGCAGTAACCGGGAGTGGGATCTGTCCCGCTGGATCTGGAAGCGTAAAGCGACAGCCTGGAAAAACTTAAACTTAACGATTGTGACTCCAAGCCAATGGTTAGCCAACTGTGTTCAGGCCAGTAGTCTTTTGAAAAACTACCGGGTTGAAATCATCCCCTATGGCATCGATTTGAATATTTATCAACCAGTTGACCGCCAGGTTGCCCGTTCTTTATTGCGTTTGCCACCTGATAAACGTCTGGTCTTAGCAGGAGCCGCCAGCTTTGATAGCGATCGCCGCAAGGGATTCTTCCTTTTGCAGGAAGCCTTACGGCAACTACCTCCGAAGTGGCAGGAAAAAATTGAACTAGTTGTTTACGGCACACCCAAGCCCAGTGCCCAGGGAAACACGATCGATTTACCCATCCCTGTTCATTATTTGGGCACCTTAAAAGATGACCTCTCATTAGTTCTAGCCTACTCAGCCGTGAATTTGTTTGTAGCTCCGTCTCTGCAAGATAATTTGCCCAACACGGTCATAGAAGCTCTTGCCTGTGGCGTACCCTGCCTTGCCTTCAATATCGGTGGGATGCCCGATATGATTGAGCATCAAATCAACGGCTACCTCGCCCAGCCCTTTGAGATTCAAGATCTGGTACGGGGTATGGTGTGGGTAGTGAATGATCTGGAGCGAAACAGAAAGTTAGCGATGGCTGCCCGTACCCGTGCAGAAAAGTGTTTTCCCCTGGAATTGCAGGCCCAACGCTACAGTCGTTTATTCGAAGAACTACTTTGAAGAATTGCCCAAACCTGTATGAATCCCAACTCACCAAACCTGTATGAATCCCAACTCAAAAGCCCCAGTCTATATCATCATTCCAGCTCACAACCGCAGGCAAACGACGCTGGCTTGCCTGGACGTACTGAATCAGCAGGGGATCTTGATCCAGTACACGGTTGTGGTGGTTGATGACGGTTCAACCGATGGCACTGAGGCCGCCATCGCATCCTGCTACCCAGAAGTGGTGGTCTTGAAAGGAGATGGCAACCTGTGGTGGACGGGTGCTATTCGCAAAGGGATGGAATATGCGATCGACCAGGGAGCTGAGTTTCTGATTTGGTTGAATGATGATTGCTATCCTCAGCCCGGTGCCATCCAAACCCTGGTTGAGAAATGCAAGGCAGACCCAGCCGTCATTGCGGGGGGGCAGTCCTTCGATCCAGCAACTAATCGCCCAAGTTACGGTGGGATCATTTGTAAAGGTGTTCAAATTACCCATCTTCATGCTGCAAAAGGGTCTGTTCTGGAGTGCGATGGATTGGCTGGAAATTTTGTTTGTATTCCTAAAAGGGTTGTAGAATCCATTGGCTATCCCAAAGCTCAATGGTGTCCTCACTATTATGGGGATGTGGTTTATACTCACCAGGCAAAACGTAAGGGCTACAAATTGCTGATTTTTGGAGAGGCGATCGCTCTATGCAAAGATGATCATCCCCCTATTTCCTGGATGAGTGGCGATCGCTCCCCAATTGACATTTGGAAAGAGCGATTTTCAATCAAATCACCCCATTACTGGAAAGCTCATCTCAACTACTATCGGGAAATGATGGGTATCGTTGGAATCGGGCTCTATATTTATCAACTTCTACTTAAGTTTCTGATTATCTCAGTCATCATTTTCTTGATTCCTAAACATCAGCGAATTCGATTGAAGCAGTTAATTTCCAGGAAAAACTAGTGCTATATCACAGCTTAATTTTAGGATTGTCACCTTTGGAAAGACTAATTAGGGCTTGCTGAAAAAGTATTTCACGAGCTTTGAGAAGGTTGATGGTTACATCTTGAAACTCGCTGGAACT
>JAIMBL010000149.1 GCA_023511615.1 Leptolyngbyaceae cyanobacterium HOT.MB2.61 | reverse complement strand
CTCGATCATCGATCGCTTGCGCAACAGCAAACGGTCATTCAGCTTGAGCAAGCGATTCTTCATATTGCGCCGCAACTTGGTGATTAATACTTGGCCCCCTTTACTTTGATTGGCAATAGCCTTTAGCAATCCATTCAGTCAAACTACATAATCTCACCAAATAGCTATTAGCTTGAGATTGCGTATTGCCTCAACTGTTGCTCACATTGATGAAACAGGTAATTCACGGCTCCCAATAAGGACTCAGGATCTTGAAGACTATAGAAGGTGGTATTCCGAAGGAACACCTCTGCTTCAAGTTTGCCAAATTGCCAGGTAGCACCATTGGAGGTGATGCCAGAGACAGGGATAGAAGCCTTGTGGTTTGATCGCTGGGCAGCAATCATTCCTCAAAATTTGTCGCTTGAAGCTCGATCACCCCCATGCTGATCCAAAAATTCCACTTCGAGGCGCGATCGCCCCGGTTCCGAATTCAACCATTGCACCTCATACCAATTCTTGATTTTGGATTTGCGCTTTTGGATTGACAAACCCTAAACCCTGAGAGGGTTCTAGCCTCTTCATCTGTAGCCTCGCTTTGAAGAATTGCTCTGAAAATGCCCTCATCCCCAACCCTTCTTCTGCAAGAGAAGGGGGCAGGATTTTTATTCTTTGGGGTGCTGAAACTTCAGCATGAAGGATTGGTATTAATTGGAAGAAGGGGGAGTAGGGGCAATGCCCCCAAGCAGGGGGTTTCACCTCCTCCACCCCAAAACCCTTTAATTTCACCCAGCTATTCATAGCGAGCAATCTGCAACGAGCAATCTACAAATTGGTTACCTTGCCGGATTGCTTCTGGATCCAATCCTGCCCCAGTTGAATTGTGATATCCGAGCCCAATTCTCCGGTACTCTCAATCCGAACTTCGCCCAAACCGATCGCACGGCGGATTGCTTCTGCCCCCTTTTCATCTCCCTGTTGGGCAACAATCCGGGTCACTCTCAACGGTTCGCTATGGGGAAGATCGACGATCGCATTGTTGTAGCCCGCCTTCCTTAGGGCACTGATCATCGATTGGGAGGCTCCCATGTGCTTGGTGCTGTCCTGAATAGCGATTCTTAACGAACTGGGGCTAGAAGTCGGAAGCGCCGCAGATCCAAAGTCAAAATATTGTGCCATTACGGTTTCAATCCGGGCGGGGTTGGGTAACCAGTAACTGGCATCGTACTGTCCCGGTTCACTGAAATCCCCTGGCACGACTAGCATTTGAACATCGGCACGACTGGTTCGAGAGGCAAAGCCAACCAGGGCAACCAGTTCTTCGACTGTCAGATTGGTGTCGATGTAGGACTGGATCACCTGAAGAATTTTGGGTAAGCGGGTCAGCGTTGCTGGGTTGAGGGATTGTTCCATCAGCGCCCGCATCACCAGTTGTTGCCGCTGAATCCGTCCAATGTCACCGTGCTCGTCATAGCGGAAGCGGAGGAGTTGTAAGGCCTGGTTCCCATTCAAGTGCTGCCTGCCAGCTTTGAGGTTGATGTAAAGGTGCTGACTGTCATCCTGATATTTCATGTCCTTCGGCACATAAACGTTGACACCCCCCAGGGCATCAATCAGTGCCTGCACACCCTGGACATTGATGGTGACGTACCGATCAATCCCAACTCCACCCAGTAACTCGCTGGTTGCTCTGGCCGCCAGAGCAGGCCCGCCATAGACATTGGCGGCATTGATTTTAGTGGTGCCATAGCCTGGAATCTGGGTGCGGGTGTCTCTGGGGATGGAAAGAACGATAAGCTTTTTCGTCTCCGGATTAAACCGAAGCAAGAGCATGGTATCTGTCAAACCATCGAAGGAGTTGACGAGGGCATGGTATCCCAGGTTTGACAATTCTGGGGGAGGTGAATCCACGTCAGTGGTAAGAACTTTGACACCCAGAACCAGAATATTCACAGGACGGGTCAACTCTGGCATTTGCAGGGTGGCACTGGTGGAGATGCGATCGCCTTTAGCAAACACCGATGCCTCTTCCGCAGTCAGCTTACGCTGCATCAGGGGGGTACTTGAAAGCGTGACAGCCACCAGCGCCCCTGCCGTTGCAGACATCATGGCAATTCCTGTCAGCCCAAAGAGCACCCACAGCCAGCGAAACTTTCTGGGTTTTGTAGATAGCTTTCTCAGAAATGACCGGGACGTTGCAGGTTCAAACGATGTCTTGTTGGGTTCGTTCACAGGCTCTCTTGCTCACACACTAACTATTCTGCCAACTATAGCTGTCGCCAGGTTACTCAGGACATTGGGTTTAGAGAGGCGTGGAGGCTTCGCCCCAGCCAGGGGTTTACCCCCTGCACTCCGCCCTGAACCTGGTGACTATAGCTATAATCCGCTGACAGGTACCAAAACTCAGGAAATTGAATGAATTACAGAGATGAAGGTATTCAATCCCCCTGCTTTAGCTCCTTGCAGCAGCATGTTAGCAATAATTCCAGGGAAGCGATAAAAAATTCGGGAAAAAACTATGCGACCGTCCCCTTTCCCTGACGATAAACCGCCACTATGGAGGGTTTTGGGGGGGTGTTGGGCTGTTTACCAGGCCAGTTAGAACCAATCGGCACCTTGCGGGTTTGCAGAAACTCCTGGTCTTCTGTGGTGCGCATAGCAAACTGGCGAGTTTCCGCTGCCATATCTTTACGAATTCCATTCACTTCGCCTGGATGCTGAACCGCTAAAAAGAGGGTTGTTGCGTCTGGGGTAAAGCAGGGTCCCGTGATTTCGCACTCCATCGGCCCCATGCCAAACAAAAAAGCTTGTCCCGCTCCCTCGCCTGACAGAGGAATGTACCAGATGGAATTGTTGCCAAAGATACCGCGTAAGTTTGACTGGCTCACTGGTTCACCACTCTTCTCAATCCGCTTTTGGGGAACTTCCTGATTCACTTTGTTGGAGGACATGTCCGTCACCATCCAGAGATTACCCCTGGGGTCAAAGGCCAGGTTATCGGGGTTAGCAAATCCTAACCCCCCACTGGTAGGCTCTCCACCCGTCGCCGCCATTTCCCAACGAAACGATAGAGCTGCCGGATCGTTACCATCTTCCACCAGACGCATAATCCAGCCAAATTCGTGGGCGGTATTGCCATCCGGTCCTTTAAAGATTCGGATATCAGGGCTGCCGGTCTCCTTGCCGATACTACCAGAGGTGAAGGCGATAAACAGAGAACCATCTGGCCCAATATCTGTGTCTTCGGGGCGGGCGGTGCAGGTGGCACCTGCAGCATTGGCCGCGTAGTGAGCATCGATTAGAATTGCTCCCTGTTTTTCTTGCTCATTACCAGTATAAAGATCGCCGAGGGTCTTAAATTTTTTCTTAAAGGCTTCGATCTGTTCATCCTCATTGGCTTTGAAGACACCGCCTTCAGGTCGCTGAGGCAGGAGAAGCATGACGCCACTTAAAAAGGTGGGAGGGGTGGGGTCTACGGGAGTGCTGGTTTTCAGGGGAATCCACCGTCCAGTCCCATCGCCATTAAATTGAGCGGCATAGAGGGTGCCATCGCTCAAGAGCCTCGAGTTAGCTTTGTCTTGCGGGTTGGTGACAGTACCCTGGCTGACGAATTTGTAGAGGTGGCCCCCCTGGCGATCGCACCCGGAATAGAAGGCCAGAGGCTTTCCTTCAACTGCTCGCACCCCAACCGCCTCATGGCGATAGCGTCCCAACCAGGTATGTTTGGTGCCGGTATCTTCTGGGTTGGCTGGATCATATTCCACCATCCAACCATACTTGTTGCCCGCCAGCCCAAAGACATTGCCTAACCCACCTAACTCCTCGTCCGTAATCCTGAACGGGCACTCCTTGGGATCAAACGATGTCCCATCGGCATAAACCAGTTCGGACACCTGACCCTGGAAATTTTCTTCTGCACTCAGTACGGTTCCCCAGGGGGTGGTGCCGCCAGCACAGTTTTGAATCGTCCCAATGATTTTGTCGCCCAGTTTGTCGATGTAACCCTGTCCACTGGTTTTGCGGAAAATGGCAACGGCCGGTCCAGTCGCTTTCAGGTAACGTCCGTCCTCCAAGCCGGAGATGCCTGTAATGCGGCGATCGCTCGGAGAATTCGTTCGCTCCCACTGTCCATTCGCTCCCCGTCGAATTGCAATTATTCCCACTCCCTGGTCAGTCAGGGCTTCTTTGCAGATCTGGGCAATCTTTGCTTTAATGAGGTCGTTATTCTTTAAGGCAAAGGCATTTAAACCCGGAGGTTGATCGGCTTTGGTAGCCTTAACTGCCTTTTCAACCGCAGCCTGCACTTCCTTCAACGGCAAGGACTTGCCAATCACCTGCTCATAGGTCTGAAGCCAGGGAATGGCGCTAATGTACTCAAAGTTAACGGCCAGCAGTCCCTCATCTTTCCCCGTTGGAAGGAATGAGAGGTAATCGTTATTGTAGCCAAAGCGGGAATTGCCCACGCGATCGCCCCAGGACGCAATTACGTGATAGGCGAACCCCTCTGGCAAAACCAGATCATCCACAACTTCATAGTTACCAAACTCAGCAACCTGTTGAGCAGCAGTCATACCACTGGTTGGCAGGGGCATGGGGCCTCGAATGGGTTGAAACACCAGTTTCACAGCGCTACCACCCGGCGCTTGTGGTTGTGGTTGTTGGAGAACGCTACAGGCGGCTGTACCAACAGTTGCGCCCAGAAACAGAAGGAAATGCCTGCGGTTGAGAGTCATATTCTGGGAAGTGGGAAGGGAATAGGAAGTTGAAAACCAGGATTCAGCTAGTGGCGCACAGCTATTCACAAGCTTTTCATGCCCCACGAATTTATCCTGACTATGTTAAGAAGTGGTAATTTTTTCATTAATTCTTCCCTGACTCAGCGCAGGATACTGGGTTTCCGGCTGTTGGCTCTTAGCTATTGGCTTTTAGCCGGTCTCTTTCTCTATTCAGAACTCAAAACTCTTCTAGCCCCTGGTCCCTAGCCCCTCATACCTTACATCCTGATTTTTCTAACCAGGTAGCTGCTGCTCCCTTATCACCAAACTCTCAGGAGAGCGGTTTCCCGGCTTGCTGGTAAAAGAGTAGCTTACACTACTCTTTCATCTAAAACAAAATCCCTAAAATATTGATTTTGTTTTGGTGATAAGCACTCATCACTAGGCTCTCAGGAGAGCCAGAGAAATTGTGAGGATAATGTGTTGATCCAAAAATCTCTTCCGAGAAACCTCGGAACGATTGATCAGGCGACCTCTTTCACCCCTGCCTGTGCTTCTCGGCGGAGTCCTGCCGCAATTCTGAAGAGTTCCTGACCAGTATGCAGATAGTAGTCGTCATAATTGAGGGTATAGAACTCTAGCTGCTCAATTCCGTCAGCAAGCTGGTTCAGGCAATAGTAAAGACTGGCAGCAACCCCCGCCACATTGGGAGGATTGGGCAGAGAACGAAAGAGTGCTTCAGCCCGGCTTAATAGCTCACGGCAATCCTCCAGATAAAGCTGAAAGTCTTCCATCAATTCATCATCAAACGGGTCAGCCGAGAGGTCATCAATTTGCCCCTGTAGCGGTTTCAAAATTTGCTGAATCACCCGGCTGACAGGAGCATAAACCCGGCTTAACCAGAGATGAAGCTGTTCATCAGTCTGCTGGGAAGTTTGCTGAGTACGATAATGAGCCTGTGCAGCAGCGGTTCGCTGCTCACGGGTTGCTCTACCGACCGTAAACCCAGCGGCTTCCAGTTGGGAATGATACTGCTGCTGCTGGTCATAGGAGCGACGGCTTTCTGGATCACCCAGAACTTCGTAAGCCGCATTGACTCTGGCAATGCTTTCATGACTTGCAGTTTCGCGGTTGCTATCAGGATGGAACTGTTTTGCCAACCGGCGGTATGCTTGTTTGATCTCCTCTTGAGTCGCCGTTGGACTGACGTTAAGGGTGCGGTAGTGGTCGGAAATAGCCATAGGGCTATTTTACCGCTACCTTGACGGTGAGGGGGAGATGAGTGGGCTTTTACTCCGCCACTTTCCCACTCTTCTATTCCTTTATCCATTCACTGCCGGTACCATCAATTCTGAATCCTGGAAGAGTGGGGTGCTCAAGTAGCGTTCACCAAAGCTGGGCTGGATCATGACTATCAGTTTGCCGTCATTTTCGGGGCGACGGGCAACCTGGATCGCAGCGTAGAGAGCAGCCCCGCTGGAGATGCCAGACAGTAATCCTTCTTCACGGGCGAGGCGTCGTCCGTAGGCGATCGCATCTTCATCGGAAACCGTAATCACTTCATCGATCAGGTTTACATTCAGGACAGGGGGAATAAACCCGGCCCCAATACCCTGAATTTTGTGAGGTCCGGGACGTCCGCCAGAGAGAACCGGGCTGTTGGTGGGCTCGACGGCGATCGCTTTGAATTCCGGCTTGCGTGGCTTGATCACTTCCGCCACTCCAGTGATGGTGCCCCCCGTGCCAACGCCGGCAATCACCACATCTACCTGACCATCAGTATCTTCCCAAATTTCCTCCGCAGTGGTTTCCCGGTGAATTTGAGGATTTGCTGGATTACGGAACTGTTGCAGCATGTAGGCATTTGGCAGCGTATCCACAATCTGCTGAGCCCGTTGAATACAGCCACTCATGCCCTCAATGCCAGGGGTGAGTTCTAACTCGGCCCCATAAGCCCTTAACATCGCCCGTCGTTCTGCACTCATCGTTTCTGGCATGGTCAGAATGAGACGGTAGCCTTTAGCGGCAGCAGCCATCGCCAGAGCAATGCCCGTATTGCCAGAGGTAGGCTCAACCAGAACGGTCTTCCCTGGAGTAATCAACCCTTCCCGTTCTGCCGCATTGATCATGCTGATGCCAATTCGGTCTTTGACAGAGGCTGAAGGGTTCATTCCTTCTAGCTTGGCAACAATCCGAGCAACGCAACCTTCGGCCCGTGGAATTCGGTTCAATTGCACTAAGGGTGTGCGGCCAATCAGTTCTGTGATGTTATGAGCAATCTGCATAATGTTTAGATGTAATACATGATGTCGAGTTGTCGTCTGGCATCTCTCTTTTCACAGAGGTCTTGCAAAGTATAGCGCTGAAGAACCGAATTGACCGCTTCGTGAGCCTCTTGCCAGATTTCACAGATAACGGTTCCTTCGACAGTTTTGGAGGGACTGCTTTTCTCTACAGGTTGAGCATCCGAACCGTCCAGACAGGTCATAACTTCCAGGAGGTTGATTTTCCAGGGTTCCCGCGCCAGGATATAGCCCCCTTTAGCGCCGCGCTGGGAACGGACTAAGCCGCAGCGTCTGAGGGTAGCTAATAACTGTTCCAGGTAGCGATCGGGAATCTGTTGTTGAGCCGCAATTTGTCGAATTTGGAGGGGATCACCACTGCTGTAGTTGGCTGCTAGTTCGATGAGTGCCAGAAGGGCATACTCGTTCTTACAGGAAAGTTCCACGGGCAAAAAGAAGTGATGGGTTAGCGATCGCGATTTCCCTATTATACTACGGTTCCCCACTAGGGTTTTGCAGGATTTAAAAATAAAAAAGCCTCAGTAATCTGAGGCTTGACCAAAGTTACAGTCGGTTCCTAAAAACTAGAACGTAAAGGTGGTTCGAATTGTTCCAACGAATTGGGTATTGTTGTCATTGTTGTGTTCTGGATTGAACAGCACAAACACCCCAGGGGTGATGTAGATGTTGTCATTGATCCGATAGCGGTAAAAGGCTTCTAGATGGATTGTGGTATCATCATCTTCCCGCGCTCCGATATCGTTGTCAGTGACCTTTGGTGGCATCCCAACCAGAATAGCACCCAGGTTCCCTTTCTTACCCAAATCGGGGAATGCCAGGTAGCCAGCCCAGTTGATGATAGTTGCATCATTGCTGTTGGCTCTTTGATGAGCCTTCTGATAGCCGAACCAGCCACCCAGGATAAAGTTAGGGCTGAACCTGTACTGGAGTTGCCCGGCGAAGGTGTCTACGGTCGTAGCGACGGCACCAAAGGGTCTGATTGCCAGCAAGCTGCCTGTACTCCCGGTGACGTTCACATCATTACCGGGGTAGTAGGAGTGGGCATAGGTTAACCCAACTGAGAAGTTACTGGGTGTAAACAGCAACTGGCCCATGAAGGTATTGCCGCCATTAAACAAACCATTGGATGAGAGAGGATTGCCACTGGCGACATCGCCTACATACCCCCCCTGAAGCGAGAAGGATTCACTGAATTTGTAATCAAAGGTTGCCCCTGCAGAGCCCCCTGTTGCGGAACCACCAGAGCGGAAGATCGGGTTGAACCGACCAAAGCGGGAGACTGAACCCAGACCACTGCTGGCGATAGGGCTTAAGGGATTGACTAACCCCTCATAGAACTCTTGCTTGGATGCGTCAATTTGAATCCGAAGTTTGTCTCCAACGGGGAAGCGGTAGTAGAGCTTATCGACCTGGAGGGAGTTGTTGAGGGGCTCATCAAAGGACAGGCGGGCCATGTTGGTGCCAGTCGTGCCAGTGAAGCTTGGGATGTTGCCAGTGTTCAACCGGGTCAATAACAGATCCTTGCCCGTAAAACTGGTGGCCAGGCTGAGTCGGACGCGATTACCAAAAATGACTTGTGTGTCATCGCTGTTACCACCGACCCTGTCACCGAAGGTATCAGCCACGGCGAAGATGACTTCCCCTCTAAGTTTGGTCGTGGTTGAGAATTGCTGTTTTTCCAGCGTTGCTGTGCGAACTTCCAGTTGATCCACCCGACCACGCAGGGCAGCCAGTTCAGCCGCAAATTCTTCTTGCAGCTTTTGCAATGCTAGCAGGTCTTCCTTTCTCACCAAGTCAGCCGTAGCCGCTGCCAGCAACTCGCTAATCCGGTCCATACAGGCGTTAACCCCAGCGGCAAACTCGTAACGGCTGAGAGCCCGGTTGCCCCGGTAGGTGCGATCGGGATAGCCGACGATACAGCCGTAACGCTCAACCAGAGATTGAAGCGCCTGAAATGCCCAGTCAGTAGGTCTAACGTCAGTTAGTTGAGAGACTGAGGTTACCTGATCCAGCGCTGCGGGGTCTTCATTCGCCACTTCGAATGAATTAACCGCAGGGGCAGGTTCATCAGCATGGGCGGAGCCAGCGGGAGTGGCGATCGCAGAGGTGACCAGAACAGTACCCAAAAAAGCAGGAGTCGCCAGTAAGGGCTTCCAAATCGCGTTTGAGTTCATAAATCGTCTTTTCCTCACACCTGAGTTTCAGTTGAACCTTTGGGCGGTAGCACAGGCATTAACTCACGAGTTAGCGTGTCTAAACAAGCTCAAAGGTCATAAGGTTCTTCCGGCTTGCCGGTGAGTATGAGTATACACCGACACGTTTTTGATTTCTAGTGAGGCCCTGTGGTAACCCTCTTTCCAGCGATTTTTAAGTAGGAAAATGTATTTTGCCCGGTAAGGAATGAGCAAAACAAAGGCTCTCACAGGTGGAGAGCCTTCACTACATTCCAGGCGGAATGGACTTAATTACCGGGCAATGTCGCCAGGAGCACACTTAATTGAGCAACGCCTTTGCTTTTGCAACCACATTCTCGACAGTGTAACCAAATTTCTCCATGCAAACATTACCGGGAGCAGATGCACCAAAGCGATCAATGCTCAGGGTATCGCCCTCCGTCCCCACATACTTACACCAGCCAAAGGCGGTGCCCGCTTCTACAGCCAAACGCTTGGTCACAGCTTTAGGTAGAACGGATTCGCGGTAAGCTGCATCCTGAGCCTCAAACAGTTCCCAGGAGGGCATGGAAACCACCCGCACTTTCTTGCCTTCACTGGTTAACTGTTCGGCGGCCTTTACGCAAAGGGCAACCTCAGAGCCCGTCCCAATCAGGATCAAATCGGGCGTTCCTTCACAATTCACGATCGGGTAAGCACCCCTGGCAACACCTTCGATAGAACTGCCAGCCAGATTCGGTAAGTTTTGCCGGGACAGGGCGAGCAGGGTTGGGCGGTGGCGATTGGCGTTCTCAATGGCCACCTTATAAGCTCCTGAGGTTTCGGTGCCATCTGCTGGACGAATCACCGTCAACTGAGGAATAGCTCGTAGTGAGGCAATCGTTTCCACGGGCTGGTGGGTAGGACCATCTTCCCCTAACGCAACGGAGTCGTGGGTCATAACCCAGATCACCCCACAGTGGGACAGAGCCGACAGGCGAATGGCCGCCCGCATGTAGTCAGTAAAGACCAGGAAGGTAGCACCGTAGGGAATTAGCCCCGATCCATGTAGCGCGATGCCGTTACAAATTGCTCCCATGCCGTGTTCCCGCACCCCAAAGCGGAGGTTGCGGTTCTGGTACTGACCCTTTTGAAAATCGCCAAAGCCTTTCAGTTCTGTCAGGTTGGAGTGGGTCAGGTCAGCGGAGCCACCAATCAATTCGGGTAAAACCGGAGCCAGGGCATTCAAGCAAATTTCGGAATGCTTCCGCGAGGCCACTGCCTTATCTTCTGGTTTGTAGGTGGGCAGGACTTTGTCCCAACCTTCGGGTAGTTTGCCGCTCAGCAGCCGTTCAAACTCGGCTGCTTCCTGGGGATAGCGGGTTTTGTATTGGGCCCAGGCTTCATTCCACTCGGCTTCCAGGCTGGCACCCCGTTCAACAGCCTTGCGCATGTGGGCCAGGGCATCTTCGGGCACCACAAACGGATCGTAGTTCCAGCCCAGATTTTCACGGGTCAATTTGACTTCGTCCCCACCCAGGGCTGCACCGTGAACCCCAGCAGTATTGGCTTTGTTGGGAGAACCGTAGCCAATGGTGGTTGTGACCTTAATCAGAGAGGGTCTATCTGTGACGGCTTTTGCCGCTTCGATCGCCTTCGCAATCCCATCTAAATCCGTATTGCCATCGGCTACATGCTGTACGTGCCAGCCATAGGCTTCAAACCGTTTGCCCACATCTTCGGTAAAGGCAATGTCGGTAGAACCGTCGATGGAGATGTGATTGTCATCGTAGAGGGCAATGAGTTTACCTAACCCCAGATGACCAGCCAGAGAGCAGGCTTCGCCGGAAATGCCTTCCATATTGCAGCCATCGCCCAGGATGACGTAGGTATAGTGATCGACCAAGGTGATGTCCGGCTTATTAAACTTTGCAGCTAGATGGGCTTCGGCGATCGCCAACCCAACGGCATTGGCAATCCCCTGTCCGAGTGGTCCGGTAGTGACTTCAATACCCTCGGTTTCGAAGTTTTCGGGGTGACCGGGTGTACGAGAGCCCCATTGTCGGAAATTTTTGATTTCATCCAGGGTTACACTGTCATACCCTGTGAGGTACATCAGGGCATATTGCAACATGCAACCATGACCCGCCGACAGCACGAAGCGATCGCGGTTAAACCACTTGGGGTTCTTTGGGTTGACCCGCATAAATCTGTCCCACAGAACAAAGGCCATTGGAGCCGCGCCCATTGGCAGACCGGGGTGACCCGACTTCGCTTTTTCAACGGCGTCAATTGCCAGGAAGCGGATGGAATTAATACACAGTTCTTCTAACGATTGAGTGGTTGCAACAGCCATGACTTCCTCTATTAACAACGGGTCGCTTGGGTGGACAAGGGGGAAAACGAGAGCGCAGGCACTGTTTGAACAGTGCGCTGTAAACGACTCACACAAAAATAGGCAAGTATACCTATTGCCTACTTTACAGCTTATCGCCTAAGTCGCCAAGAATCTATACTCGATCAGTAATTACTCCTCCTGAATTCCCATACCATCGCCCTCTGGATAGCTCCTCAGGTTTCAATACCCTTTGGTTAAGGGCAAGATAATAAGGATAGGGTTTGAGATGGCTTTGCTTTTCCCTTCTCCCTCTACCCCTGGGTAGTGCCCAAATCGTAATGATTTTAGTCGTTAATGATGGCGGCTAGCGCCACTCATCATTACCTTGTTAGGTCTACCTACCCCTGTTCCTCTAACCAAGAAGTATTACCTCCGCTTTGATGGTACTTGATTGTGTTTCCCAGTTAAATAGCAATGCCTGTAAATAGCAATGCCCACCATTCTCACTGCGTCTGATTTCCTCACCGCCCCCGGAGCCATTCTGGATGTGCGGAGTCCAGCAGAGTACCAGCAAGGGCACATTCCAGGGGCGGTTAGCTTTCCTCTGTTCACAAATGAGGAGCGAGCTGTGGTGGGAACTTGTTACAAGCAGAAGGGACGAGATGAGGCGATTGAGGTAGGACTGGCGATCGCTGGTCCAAAACTCGCCCAGTTTGTCGCCCAGGCCAAACAACTTGCCCCGGATCGGATTCTGCGGATTCATTGCTGGCGAGGGGGAATGCGCAGTGGCAGCATGGCTTGGCTGATGGAAACGGCTGGATTTCGTGTGTTCGTTCTGGATAAGGGCTACAAAGGGTTTCGCCATTGGGTGCGGGAAACACTGGCAGTGCCCAAACCGATTCTCACCCTGGGTGGCATGACCGGAACTGGCAAGACGGCGATTTTGCGTTCCCTGGCAGCCCAGGGTGAGCAAATTCTGGATCTGGAAAAATATGCCCATCACCGGGGTAGCAGCTATGGAAATTTGGGACTGCCGCCCCAGCCCAGTACGGAACAGTTTGAAAATGTAACCGCGATGGAGTGGGCAAAGTTCAGCTCCGATCGCCCGGTGTGGGTCGAAGCAGAAAGTCGCATGGTGGGAACTTGCCGGGTTGCGGATGAGTTGTTCAGGCAAATGATGCTGGCTCCTGTGTTGCAGGTGGAGCGAGCGCGGGATGAGCGAATTTCCCTGCTGCTAAAAGACTACGGCTCCATTGACCGAAACGAATTGATGACTGCCACGGAACGATTACGCAAACGGTTGGGGGGCGATCGCACCCAGCAAGCCGTAAACCTTATTGCTCAGGGTAATCTGGTGGCAGCGATTGAGATTGTGTTGAATTACTATGACAAGACCTATCTTTATGACCTAAAGCGCCGGAGTGTCACGATTTATTCGATCGATGTATCCGGTCTTTCCCCTGCGGAAAGTGCTGCATTACTGATTGAAATGGCCAGGCAATTATTCCCTATTAAACGCTTGCAGCAATATGAAATCATCGGCTCTTCCAGCTTACCGGGAAAGGAGTAGGTCAAGAAACGATAGGGGCATGGTAGACAGAGAGGCTGCTTCGATTAAGGAACCTTACAAAAATAAGTTGCATAACTTTTCCATCTCCACCTGCGTGAAATCGCTAGGCTAGATAGAGTGAT
>JAIMBL010000148.1 GCA_023511615.1 Leptolyngbyaceae cyanobacterium HOT.MB2.61 | reverse complement strand
GCTTTGGGGGTAGAGGGGGTGAAACCCCCTGTCTGGAGGCAATGCCCCCACTCCCCTTTCTTCCAATTGATTATGTCTACCTGCTTAATTTAGTTTGAAACTTCCGCCATCTCAATGACATTGCCGGCGTAGTCTTTGACAAGGAAGTTGAGTGGCTTTTCGCGTAAAATTTTGTACTTCATACCCCGCATCTGGACTCGCAACAGAATTTGCTCCAGGCAATCCCGGTCAAAGCAAACGTGCCGCTGACGATTTCTCTCGCCCAGGCTGGCTCCAGAGATAACGTGAAGTTGGGTATTCTTCTTTAGCTTGTACCAGAGGCCATCCGAAGTATTGGCTGCTCCAATCGTTGAACGGCTAACGGCAGGTGAGGCATAGAGGGGATCAATCGCCGCCGTTCCCAGGCTCTGTTCGTAGTTGTAGTAATAATGCAGGGGTACATCCGCCACGGGTAACTCCAGCTCACCTTCGTAAAGCTGGCGCGCAAGCTCCATGTCCGACACCATAATCGTATGCACCTTGGGCGCACTGGTCAGAAACATCCACATGGCAACAGCATAAGCGCCCAGCAACATCACCATGATTCCCTGAGTTGAGAACAGGGAATCCAGGCCTGGAATAAAGGCACCAACAAGCGAGGATGGGGTCAAAAGAGTCATGCCACTAAAATTAAACATTTATCAATACTTCTAAGCACTTTAGCCTATTCTATCAAGAGGCTTTTGGGGAAGAGGGATTGGTGAAGAGATAGTAAAGGCGTTTCGTTACCATTTTTTGAAGAAATCGTGCCAATTTCGGAAAACCGCCTATATATTTAAAGGTCACTCTTTCCTAAAAACCCTACGCTGGTGACTGACTGTGTCAATCCCACCATTTCCCGCGATTCCAACGTTTCCTGAATGCAATCATCCGATTGTAAAGTCACTGGTTCACTACAGCGATCAGGAGCTATTGACGCTGTTTCAGCGCCACCCCGATGCAGGGCAGTATTTTGCCGCCATCTTCTGTCGCTACAGCCCGATGATTTATACCCTGATTCGGCACTCGGCAAGATCGCCCGTCCAGGCAGACTACCTGTTTGCTACAACCTGGCGACACATCTTTCACGAGCTGGGTGGTCTGGATCTGCGCAGTGGTGAAAGCGCTGGAATGACCCTTCAGAGCTGGCTGCTGAACGTCACCGCAATTTGCATCAACCGCTCAGAGCTACCCCCGGTCGAAGCGATTCATTATGACCTGAAGGCTGCCTCCCCTCCTCTCTGGTGCTATGTCGAACGGGCTCTCGACCAGCTTCCACCAACCTTGCGGCTGATTGTTCTAATGGCCCAAACCTTTAACTGGAGCGAGACACGCATCTCGGCTTATCTGCGGGCTGAGGGTGAGGTGATGCCCCCTGCGGCGGTGAGAGCCCAACTTCAGGAAGGCTATCGCCAGCTAGAAGCAGCGTTGCCGGAGGATGTGCGCACAATTTACCTGTTTACTGGTTTTGGTGGAGCAGACCGACAACTGGATGCGGATGCCGCAAATCGGGTCTAGCCCAGAATGGGGGAGGGTAGGGGAGTTTTGAGCTCTAAGCTTTGAGTTTTGAGTTTTGAGTTCAGCTAGAGGCAACAGGCGACAGGTAACAGGGTAAGGTAAGTAGGTAGACATAATTAATTGGAAGAAAAATTGGAAGAAAGGGGAGTGGGGGCGTTGCCTCCAGACAGGGGGCTTTACCCCCTCTACCCCCAAAGCCGTCTTTAATTTAATTGCACCCAGCTACTTATGAGCGCGATGGATCGGCAAAGTGGGGAAAGGTTGTCGTGGCAGCAGGGATGGCTTGGGCCTCGTTTGCGGGCGATCGCTCTTGGTATTGCCGTACTGCCGCCCTTTGCGATGGGTGCAGTTCTGAGCTGGAGTAACCTGGCGATCGCGTCTGACCTGAATCAGCAACTGACTGTTCGAATCAACAATGGCACCTACGGGCGATCGCGCCATACGGCTGACCAGCTCCTGCGGGTGGGCAAGACTCTGGAATCGGATGGGCGGCTTCAGGAGGCGGTCCAATCCTGGCAGACAGCACTGGCAATTTATCAGGAACTGGGCGATCGGGAAGCTGAAACCATCACTTACGGCTATCTGGCTTCTGCCTACGGCAAATTGGGGCAATATCCGGCATTGGAAGATGCGCTACGACGACAGTTGGCCCTTGCCCGCGATCGCCAGGATTTTGAAACCCAGATTTATGTCCTCAACAATCTGGGCAGAAATCTTTACCCACGGAGCGGCACGGAAGGCGCAGAACAGCTATTTGTGGAAGCTTTAACCATTGCCAATAGCATTCGTAGCCTTGATGGGCAGGCGCTTTCCCATGATAGCCTGGGCTTACTGGCTTTCAGTATGGGCAACTATGAGCGTGCTGTAGCCGAGTTTGAGCAGTCCTTGCTTGTCAGTCGTAAGGCCGCCAACACCCGTGCCCAGGCAACCACACTTAACAACCTGGGGGATGTGTACCGGGTGACAGGACGCTACCCAGAGTCAATGAAGTACTACGCACTGGCTTTTCGGCTGGCGGATATGAACCGCGATCGCCCCAACCAGTACCGGGCGATTGATGGCATGGTAACGGCCTACAACGTCTCTGGTTCCTATCAACAGTCAGTTGAGATGCTGAACAAACGGCTGGAGATCGCGCAGTTCCAGGAGAACCTGCGTCAGGAGTTGATTTCGCTACATGCCCTTGCCCGCACTTACCAGCAGGCAGGCGATTATTCAAATGCAAAGGCAACCTATGAGCGGGCGATCGCTGTCGCTCGTGACCTGCAGGACATTGACCAGGAAACTATATTGATCGAACGACTGGTCAGTCTCACAAAAGATGGTAAAAAGTGACTTTCAGAATGCTAACGGGGCCCTATTTCTAGGAGATTCCCTGAAATGGCTACCGACGCTTGCCGCTGAATCCATTGATCTTGTTTTTGCAGACCCCCCCTACAACCTGAAAAAGGCTGAATGGGACACCTTTGAATCCCAGGAAAATTACATTAACTGGTCTATGCAGTGGATTCAGGAGGCGGCCAGAGTGCTAAAACCCACTGGCTCCCTTTACATCATGGGCTTCTCAGAAATTCTGGCAGACCTCAAGCACCCCTCCTGCCGTTATTTCAAGGAATGCCGCTGGCTCATCTGGCATTACAAAAACAAAGCCAACCTGGGTAACGACTGGGGTCGCTCCCACGAGAGCATTCTGCATCTGCGCAAAACAGCCCACACCAAAATCAACATCGATCGCATCCGCGTTCCCTACGGCAACCATACCCTCAAATATCCCGCCCATCCCCAGGCTGTAACCAGCCAGTATGGCAACGGTAAACAGCGGGAAAACTGGACTCCTCACCCCAACGGAGCCAAACCTAGAGATGTGATTGAAATTCCCACCACCTGCAATGGCATGCAGGAAAAAACCCCACACCCCACCCAGAAACCCGAAGAACTGATCCGGCGATTGGTTTTTGCCGCCTGCGATCGCGGCGATACAGTTTTAGATCCCTTCTCTGGCTCTGGTACCACCCTGGTAGTCGCAGAACAGTCTGGCCGCAGGTGGCTGGGCTGCGAAATCAACCCAGAATATAACCAGTGGGCCATTCAACGTATCCAGACCACTCCCCATCTCAGCGACGAGGAGTGGGGGGTGATTGATCGCAGAAACGAAGAGCGCCGTAGACGTATCCGATAGCAGGAGCCAGGAGAATGGGCTAAGAAAGTGGTTAGTGGTTAGTGGTTGGTTTTTAATCAAGGGAGGGTTAAAGGGTGAGGAGTGAGGTGGGCACTCAAAACTCAAAATTCACTCCTCCCCTCACCGCAACCTGCGGCTGGTTCGTTCGCGATCGCCCATAGATGCCCGCCTGGCAGGAAAACTGCGGCTGGGAAAGTCGCTTTCGTCGTAGATCTCTCCCACCAGTTCCTCCAGAATATCTTCTAGCGTTACCAGACCTACCGTTCCGCCGTACTCATCTACCACGATCGCAATATGAATGCGCCGCTGCAACATTTCCTTCAGCAAATCTGCCACCCGCTTGGTGTCGGGCACATACATCGGCGGATCCATCGCTTCGATAACGGATCCGGTTGTCTTGCCTTCATTTTTCAGGTAATAGAGCTGCTGAAGAGCCCGCTTCAGGTGAACGATCCCAACAATTTCGTCTTTGGACTCTTCCTGCACCGGAATTCGGGAATATCCTGTCTCCAGACACAGATCAATGAGTTCTTGCAGGGTCGCCTCCCGTGAAATCGTTCGCATTTCAATCCGCGGCTTCACCACCTCCCTGGCACTGAGTTTGTCTAGCATCAGTGCTTTGTTCAACAACTGATGCTTATCCAGATCGAGGTGTCCCTTACCGCCCAAAATCTCAATTAATAACTGCAAGTCCTTGACGGATTCATCCTGCTGCACCACCCCACTCTGAAAGGTGCGAATAGCAGATTGAGCAATTTTTTCAAACAACCAGATCACCCCAATCATTGAAAGAATTTGGGACAGCAGGTAGATGGGACGCACTACCAATCGGAAAAGTGGCATCGCATTATTAATTGCCAGCGACTTTGGCACAATTTCCCCAAACGTGAGGGTGAGGAACGTAATCACAAACGTGGCAATCCCCAGTGCCTGATTACCACCAAACCAAAGTGCGAATAAATTACCCGTCAAAATACTGGCAAAGTTGTTGACCAGAGTATTACCCACCAGCAAAGTCGTAATGAACCTGCGCCGATTGTTAAGCGCCAGAGTAAAAATTCGAGTTGGGTCGCCCTGTTCCTTAATTAAAGATTTGAGTTTCAAGTTGTCCAGAGCGGTAATAGCTGTCTCTGACCCAGAGAAAAAAGCAGAAAGTGCCAGCATCAGGATCAGCACTGCAACATCGATCGCAACATCTCCAAATAACGGGCGCGAGCCGACATCCGTAGCAGCCAACAAGAGAGAGGGTATGGGTAAATTCACAAGATGCCCTGAGGCGACGCAAAATTCCATTAAACATAGTTATTTGTTGATAATAGCTTTCCTGCCCCATAGCTTCCATTGGATTTTTTGAATGGTTGCCTCCTGTCAGGTGGAAGGAGATGATGGGTGGATGGATATAGCGGTAGTCATTGTAGTTAGAATGGGGTGCAGGGGCGAAGCCCCCACTCTCCCTCTAATTCCAATGTCCTAACGCACCTGCGTAGAGCTATAAAGGGGGAATGTGTTGAGTTTTGGGCGTTGCTGAAGAGCAGGATGGATTGAAACAAAGTTCCAAGCATCCAGTACCTTCTTCATCCTCAGATTCAGCAAGGCTGAGTTTTGAGTTCGGATGAAGGCAACGGACAAAAGGCGATGCACAATCGGCCACGTTCCACTCCTGCCGCTTCAGTTCTATTTTTCAATCAGGTAATAGAAAGCATTGGGGTGTAAATCGAACTGGGCTGCATTTCCTGCATCGGCCATTACATATCCATTGGCATCAAGCGCCTTCACGGTCAAATTGCGGGCATCGTTTCGCTTCAGAGAAATCCGTCCGGAAAGATTGCGCACAAGGATGGGGGGATTGCCCACACTTTCAATCGTTCTTTGAGCCGAGCCGGTAGTTCTCCAGCCAAAGTTCTGCTCCTCAGACATGACCTGAAGCAGCATCCGGCGAGATTGGGCGATGGGCTGGTCATCTAGAGCCACCAGAAGGATGGTGCCATAATCCAGATCTGAATTGAGGGTGACATCATTCAGTTGCAGGTTACCAGCCTGTTTCAGGAAGCCGGTTACCCCTTGAGCCTGGGGAGCGTTAATAGTTACCAGTCCTTTGCGGTAGTCCCAGAAAAGCTGCCCGGTGGAGCTACGAACTGTTTTGGCTTCGCGGTCAACGAAACTGGATAGTTCAACCTGGCGGGCGGAAGCTCTGTCTTTTGCGAAACGGAGATTGACTTTTCCAACCAGAAAGGCGAGGGGATCAATGCTGCTGGCGCGATCGCTCTCTAACACCTGCCCTGCTGGAATATCCTTTGCCCGAAACTCATCCAGATTTTGGGGTGCTGTGACAGGAGCTCCCTTCAGAGCATAGAGGTCATCCAGCTTGAGCGTCACATCAACCACATCTCTGCCTTCCGCTAACAGACCTTTGCGATACATCCAGGCCAGGGCTGGAAATTGACCCAGGGTCAGGGGGGAGGCGATCGCAAATTTCCCCAGGGAGGCATCCCAGGAATAGCCCATCACAAAGAAAAAGAACCCATCGGAGCCTTGCAACGAACCGTAGGCAGAGGCCAGTAGGGGAAAATCGGCCCGGAACCGGTTGGGCATGTTGGCGTTGATTTCCGTGACGATGGAGGGCATTCCATTATAGCGGATGTCCATAATCGGCAGGCTGAAGTTGTGCTCCTGCCCCTCGTCAAAGGATGTGAACAACAGGGCAGAACGGTCATAGTAAGTATCCCCCCGACTCAAAGCATAGGCGGAACGCTCTCCCTTGTGAGGCGAACCAAAATAGCCGTGGCGGTCCATCAGGTCAGCAACGGTGTTGCTGTACTTATCCAGGGGACCTAGGATGCGGGGATCGGCTGTAATCCAGTTAGAGGCATAAATCAACCCCTGATATTTGAAGTCTTGCCGCAGGCGACGGCTGGCTTCCTGGAAAAACTGCTTCTGGCTCTCGGTCAGAAAGGTGGCGGTGTCTTGCGCCCGCAGCGAATCCGGATTAGAAAAGATGTCATAGAGTTTTAGAAAACTGACCCGGCCCGACTGGGGTTGATCTGCCTGAGGGGGTTTGGGGCTGTTTTTTCCTGGTGAAGCCGACCAGGTGCGGAGAGCCTGGTCGAGAGAGCCGTACTTACCTGCCAACCAGGTGCCAAACTGCTTTTCTAGAATTTCCATTTGCGGTTCTGGAATGGTTTTGTAAGGCTCAAAAGTCCAGAACAGATAAGAGTCTTCGTTGACCAGTTCCACCATCGCAACGGCTGGATCGGCGGCCAGGGTTTGCCCGGTGTAGGGGTTGACCTTTGTCAGGAGCGATCGCCACCAATCGTAGTAAATCTTTTGAAAGTCCCGGTTGAAAAACAGCAGTGAGAAGGGGTGCTGTTTGCTATACCCTGCAAAGCCATCGGCCTGATCCAGCTCCAGCCAGAGGGGAAAGTAAATCGATAAACAGGTATAGATTCCTTCCCGCTTCATCGCGGCAATGAATGCAAACAGTCGGTCAATATCCGCTGGATCAATTTTGCGAAAATCCTTTGACCAGATTTCCCCGTGCAGGCGCACCATGTTCACTCCCCGCTTTGCCAGTGAGCGAGCCATGTACTGCATTAATGTTCTGTCCATCTGGATGCTTTGCATGGGGGTATTCACCGCCCAAAAGCGGACAGGTCGCCCATTTTTTTCGTGGACAAACTCTTCTCCCTTCACCCGGATGCGTCCGTTTTCTCCAGCAACCGATTCGTTTAGCGATCGCAAATCTAAAGCACTGGCTGCAAAGGAGTCCGCCTCCGGATCAAAAATAAACCAGCCCACAAGGTCTTTTGCGGCGTAACGCTGGTCAGGTTTGAGCTTGCCACGGGGTTGAAACAGCGTTTTGGTCAGCACAAAACAGTCAAAGGCAGCGGCCCCTCTATCCCGCGTCAACTCAACCCGGAGCCGATGGCTGCCCGCTGTCAGTTCCACCTTTCCCAGGCTGACCCAGTTTGCCCCCACAAACTGGCGCATAGCAACCTCATCCATCAGGTATGGCTTTGCCCCCACCTCCTGCCAAGGTTGGTCATCCCAACGCCAGCGGAAAGGCCCATGCTGCCAGAATTTGCGGCTGTAGAAGAGATAGGAGCCTGCGGTGGGAACCTGGACGATGTACTCCAAAAAGGGGGGCGCATCATAGTTGCCATCTATCCCAATCCACCGCCCCGCTGACAGCACCGCCGCCTCCTTTTCATTGGCCGGAGCAAAGGGATTCCGATCTGGGGAAGGAAAGTTCGTTTTTGTTGGAGCTTCCGCCTCCCACCAGACGAAAGGAGCAGAGCGTTGAACCTGCCGCGACGTTAAAACAGCAGAAACAGGTTCTAACTCGGCAGTTATGCCATCTGGAATGGAACGATCCCCATGACAGGAAACCAGGCAGATTAACGTCAGAAGCGCTGTAGCGATAAAGCGAAGCATGGAAAGGCATAGAAGAGATTACATCACGCTCCAATCTAGCCCATCATCTGCCATTCCTCAGCTTTCTGTAACTTCCTGAATATTTGGACAAATGGTTTGGGATATGAGGTGGGCGGGGGGGCTTTCCTGCCAGCCCGACAGCAAGCCCTGAAGTTCAGAGCGAAGAGTTTCCAGGGCTTCAATTTGTTGAGTAATCGCAATTACTTTGTCTTGAAGATGCTGCTTAACCTCACCACAGGGCAATTGTCCCTGGTCATGGATGTTCAAAATATCCTTGATTTCACCTAGAGACAGGCCCAGGGACTGCGCTCGTTTAATAAATGCCAGCCGATTGATGATCTGCCCGTTAAACAAACGGTAACCAGACTGCGATCGCTCCACCGTAGGGGTCAGCAATCCAATCTCTTCGTAGTAGCGCACCGTTTTTACGGGTAACCCACTCAAACTGGCAACCTCACCAATTTTTAGAAGTGATTTAGCAGTTGGTAAATTCATTGCCCAAAACTAGTACTCTGTCAAATTGGATTTGACGGGTAGCGAATACCCGGGAAGGGTGGACCTGACAAGGTATTAAATTTTGAGGGGCTGCGACCCGTCAAAGTTTTCCTGACGGAATGATATTGCTGTAAACTGTCTTTTCTCTCCCCTCTCAACCTCTCTCTAACAACTAACAACCAATCACTCACAACTCTTTAAAGCCCTTTGGGCAGGCTCTCCTAAGAGTTTGATGATAAGCTTTACTTATCACCAAAACAAAATCAATGTTCCAGGAATTTTGTTTTAGATGAAAGAGTTGCTTACGCTACTCTTTCACTGGCAAGCCAGGAGAACCTTTGGGCGGAGTTTTTTTGGAAGCTGTTAATGTGGGTAAGCTGGGACGGGAAGATTGAGGGGGAAGAAGAGGGGCTGGGTTATGGCTAACTGACTCCATGGCACTACGGCGTTGAACTTGCCACAGGCGAAGCGTGATCGCCGTGCCTGCCGTTCCCAGTCCAACCACCAGCAAAGACCAGTGTTCACTCAACCCACCTATCGCTGCATCCACAAACCCAACCGTCGCCACAAAGCCAACAATGGGTTCCTTGCGATAGATTGACCTCAAAAAGCGTGACCACAAAACATTCATAAATGGGTGTCCTATAGCTTCTATCCCAATTCTAGAGCGCCCACTCAAACATTCTGCGATGTCAGGCTTTTACATCCTTCTAATCCCAGCTCAGGATTCTTCCGATAGGCATCTTCGGGGATCCAAACACTAATTTTGCGATCAGGCGCTACCAGGTAAAGATAGGCCACCTGCGGGTCATAGCGCACCCCTACTCGCAAATTTGAGAAATCGTCCTCACAGATTTCAAACCCAAATCGAACGACAATCTGAGCGACCAGACATTCGGGAGTATCACTGGTTTCCCCCGAAGCATCCCGCTCCTGCCAGAATTTGCTGAGAAACCGCTCAAGAATCGGCAGGATCTTATCGGGAGTGCCACCCCGACTGGCGTAGATAATAGCAGGATTGCCTGCAACAACGATGTGACAGGATTGAGCCATTTTGTTGGAAAGCGAAGATGGGTTAGTCGGCCCCTTTTCAGTCAGAACGAGCAATTTTCTTTTGCTTTAAAGTCTAATCGACAGAGGAGCCTCAAAATGCGCGTTATCACGGTTTTAGCAGCAGATGCTTCCAACGAAAATAGAGATAAAGAAAGTTAAGTTTTTTTGAGAGTCCTTAAAGACTCAGCTTTCCTTACTATCTGAGACCCCTATGTTATCCCCGACTTTCCCCCAGTCTGCCGAAAAATCTCTCACCTTAAAGCCTGAAGTTCTGGAATCTCGTGAGCAGTACTGCTGCTGTCACATTCGATTACCGGGGGACGAACAGCGGACTGCTGCCATCCGGGTTGCGGGAAAGTATTATAGCCTTGTTAAAGTGGTCAAGGAGCGCCAGCAGGCGATTGAAATTTGCCATCGTTTGCTGGCAAAGGGAAGAAAAACTCTAATTACTAGAATTCCCAAAGGGAATGCTATCTGGATGTTTGAGCCAGATGCTTTATTTGAGGAGGCTGCCTATCCAGTCCAGCCTGCCCAGCCTCCCCTTAATGCACCAACCTGCAAAATTCTGGGAGCCCAGTCCCGCTATCAGCTTTGCCAGATCTACCTGCCTGACCTGGATGAGCGGCTGGAAGCCATTCTGCTCGATGGAAAGTACTACGGACTGTTTAAAGTCGTAGAGACTCGTCAGCAGGCACTGGAATTGGCAGTCAAATTAGGGCGTAGAGGAGATGAAACAGTAATTACCCAAACAGAGCAAGGCAAGGATGCTATCTGGGTGCTGGAGCCCGATGCCCGAGTGGTTAGAGAAGAGTGAAAATTGGGCAGTCAGGGGTCAGGAAGCAAAAAAGACGGGAGCGATCGCCCCCTGCCCTCAACTTAAGCCTTCATTCTGGTTGCATTCTGGTTGAGCAGCGATCTAGCCCAGATCTTTCTCGCTCAACTCGCGAGTCATGTAGTCAAAAGGCTGATCCACAATGCCGTCCGCACTAATGCCTGCCTCTGCAACCAGTTCCTTCACGATATCTTTCATAATCTGGATACCCAGAACGGTAGGACCAATGGGTACCCCCAAAGAATTGTAAGTTTCTCGCAACCCTTCCAGAACCCGTTCATCGAGAACGTCCGTATCTCCTGCCACAAGAGCATAGCTTGCATAGCGAAGGTAGTAGTCCATGTCTCGCAGACAGGCCGCGTAACGCCGGGTCGTGTAGGCATAACCACCTGGGCGAATCAGCTCAGGCTGTTCTTCAAATAGCTGTAAGCCAGCCCGTTTCACGATATCTGCGGCGTTGGCATTGATAATGGCAGCTGCCTGTACCCGGGCCATGCCTGAATTGAAATAGGATTTCAGGCTATCCATTGCGTCACGATCCAGGTAGCGACCTGTCACGTCATAGTTTCTAATCAAGCTTGTTACTGCATCCCGCATGGAATTCTTCTCCCACTCATCCTCATAAATAGGTTTATCTATTTCTGCTGCTGAGCTGTCGGCGAAGCCAAATCGCAGGGGCCGGGGAGCTGTCGCCTCCAGTCGCAAGAGTCAGTTTACCATGTAGCGATGAATGGATTACGGCTTTTATCGGGATTGCTGGTTGGTTTTTGAAGTCGCCTGGAGGATGAACTTTGCATATAAATGCTTGCCGGGATTGCTGGTTGGCTTCTGAAGTCGCCTGGAGGATGAGTTTTGAATAAAATGCTTTCAACCAGTTTGAGCTTTCCGGTGTGTGCTCTGAGAGTCTTCTACTGCTATTTATGGGGCAAAAGTTTTGGCTGACTCCAACCTGAATCTTCCAACCTTAATCTATGGTTAAGTCTAATCAAGCAGAGGGAAAAATTGTAATCTTTGATACAAAACGTGCTCAGGTCAATCTCTAGGATGATTCAGATACAACCAGGCTACAACTCTCAGGAGTATTTTTACTGAGGCGGTTATTCCCTCAACAAAGGTGCCCAGAAGGGTTGGAATGCTCAGGGAAAGATTCTTTTTGTCTCACCACCTGTTCTTCAGTTTGAGACCGTACAGCACAAGGAGTAATTCATGGCAACCCCGCAGGAAATTCTGGAATGGATCAAAAGAGATAACATCCAGATGATCGATCTGAAGTTTATTGATATGCCGGGCATCTGGCAGCACCTGACGTTGTACCACAACCAGATCGACGAGAGCAGCTTTACCAGTGGTGTCCCCTTTGATGGTTCCAGTATTCGGGGGTGGAAAGCCATCAACGAATCGGACATGGCGATGGTTCCCGATCCTGATACGGCCTGGATCGACCCATTCATGGAAGAGCCTACTTTAAGCATGATTTGCACTATCAAGGAGCCCCGAACTGGTGAACTTTACAGCCGCTGTCCGCGGGCGATCGCTCAAAAAGCACTTGAATACCTGGTATCCACTGGAATTGGAGACACCGCTTACTTTGGGCCAGAAGCTGAATTTTTTGTGTTTGAAGATGTTCGCTTCGACCAGACCCAAAACTCTGGCTATTACTATGTGGATACCGTTGAAGGACGCTGGAACTCTGGTAAGGAAGAGCCCGGTGGAAACCTGGGTTACAAGCCCCGCTACAAAGAGGGTTACTTCCCGGTTGCGCCTACGGACACGCTGCAAGACATTCGGACCGAAATGCTGTTAACCATGGCGAAGTGTGGTGTGCCCATCGAAAAGCACCACCACGAAGTCGCTACGGGCGGACAGTGCGAGTTGGGCTTCCGCTTTGCGGAACTGGTTAAAGCGGCCGACTACTTGATGACCTATAAGTACTGCATCAAAAACACCGCCAGGAAGTATGGCAAGAGCGTGACCTTCATGCCCAAGCCCGTCTTTAATGACAATGGCTCTGGAATGCACTGCCACCAATCCATCTGGTCTGGTGGTCAGCCGACGTTCTTTGGAGATGGCTACGCCAACCTGAGCGAAACGGCCCTGCACTATATCGGTGGTTTGCTCAAGCACGCTCCAGCATTGCTGGCATTTACCAACCCCACTACCAATTCCTACAAGCGATTGGTGCCTGGTTTTGAAGCCCCAGTGAACCTGGCCTACTCCCAGGGCAATCGTTCTGCTTCGGTGCGCATTCCCCTGTCGGGTAGCAACCCCAAAGCCAAGCGGTTAGAGTTTCGCTGTCCCGATGCGTCCTGCAATCCCTATCTGGCGTTTGCCGCCATGCTGTGTGCAGGCATTGATGGGATCAAGAACAAGATCGATCCGGGCGAGCCGCTGGATGTAGACATTTACGATCTCAGCCCAGAGGAGCTGGCAAAGGTGCCATCTACTCCCGGTTCACTAATGGATGCTCTTAAGAATCTGGAGGCGGATCACGATTTTCTCACGGCTGGTGGGGTCTTTACCGAAGATTTCATCAATACCTGGATCAGCTACAAGCTCGACAACGAAGTGATTCCGATGAGCATCCGTCCCCATCCCTACGAATTTGCTCTCTACTACGATGTCTAAGAACTAGTGTTCCGCCAGGAAAATTTTGACGGGTCGCAGACCCTCAAAATTTAACCCCCATCAACTTCCTGGGTATTCG
>JAIMBL010000147.1 GCA_023511615.1 Leptolyngbyaceae cyanobacterium HOT.MB2.61 | reverse complement strand
GCCCTAGCCCCTCCCCTCTCCCTGTCGCTTTTTGCCTTGCTTCCCCACCCCGAAGTAGGTAGACATCATTAATTGGAAGAAAGGGGAGTGGGGGCGTTGCTCCCAGGCAGGGGGTTTCACCCCCTTCAACCCCCAAAACCATCTTTAATTTAATTGCATCCAGCTACTTAACTCCTCCAATCATTCATATTTCCTTTGAAGAAAGTTCAATCAGTCTTTAGATAACAGCCAATATTTTTGGCAATCCTAAGAACAGGACCTCTTGTAAGCATCGATTGGGGTATCCCTGGTGCAACAGGTTTAGCAAGGTTCCTTCAAGTTCTCATGGAAAACAGTTTGGACTCTGCTGCCTGGTATAGCCACGGAAATACTTTGTATAACCTGGGTCACTATGATGCCGCGATCGCCGGGTATGACAGAGTTTTAGCCGTACAATCCGATCTGTATGAAGTCTGGAGTTATCGTGGCTATGCCTTGGAAAATCTTGGCCGCTATCAGGAAGCTCTGGCCAGTTTTGAACAGGCACTCAAAATTAATCCTGAGTATTCCCTGGCTTGGCATGGTAAAGGTGTAACTCTGGCAAAACTGGGGTACTACGAAGAAGCCCTGATCAGTTTTGACAGAACGCTTAAGCTCAACCCGGCTGACCTCAAGGCTCGTTACAACCAGGGAAGCGCTCTGGCACACTTGCGCCGCTATGAAGCGGCTCTGGCTTGCTTCAATCGGGTATTGGAGTCTGCCCCCAATGATTACAAAGCCTGGTACAACCGTAGCAAAGCCCAGGCCAGTCTGGGAAATCTTCAGGAGGCACTTGTCAGCCTGGAGAAGGCGATCGCTATCAAACCCAATTGCTACTACGCCTGGAACTATCGAGGCAGCATTCTGACCAAGCTGGGACGCTACGATGAAGCAATTTGTAGCTTTGAACGGGCCTTGGAATGTAAACCCAATAACCCCGATGCCTGGTATGGTAAGGCTCGGTGCTATGCCATTCAGGGAGAAAGTAGATTGGCTCTCAATTTTCTACAACGTGCGATCAAAATCAACCCGGATTTATACCGGAGCCTGGCAAAGATTGACAAAAACTTCCATCAAGTTTTGAAAACCAACCCGATTCCTACCCTTTCCCCCCGAAAGTAGTAGGAACCCTCCGTTCTCTGTTTATCCCGCACTATTATTGGGCATGTTAACTAAAGCACTGTACTGAGAATCTAGAGTCTATGAGCCACGCTCAAGATATTGAAGTCACCTTTTTCTTTCAGAAAGGGCTTTATCTGAATAAGATCAAGGACTACAGCGCTGCTATTGCTAGCTACGATCGCGCTTTAGAATTGTATTCAGACTACCCTGATGCCTGGTATAACCGGGGAAACGCTCTGTATCATTTAGGACGTTACGAAGAAGCAATTGTCAGCTACGACCAGGCGTTGGAATATGAGCCGGGGTTCCCAGAAGCCTGGAACAACCGGGGCAGTGCGCTGGATGACCTGGGCCGCTACGAAGAAGCGATCGCCAGTTATGATCAGGCAATTAAGTTCAGACCTAATTACTACTGGGCGTGGTATAACCGGGGCATTTCGCTGCGAAACTTGAAACGCTTCGAAGAAGCCATCAGAAGCTATGATCGGGCGATCGAATTCAAGCCTGATTACTATTGGGCCTGGTACAATCGGGCACTGGCATTGCGGAAACTGAACCAGTTAGAGAAAGTGGTTGCCAGTTACGATAAAGCGCTGGAGTTCAACCCCTACTTTGAAGAAGCCTGGACCAATCGGGGCAATGCGCTGTATCATCTGGGACGGTTAGAAGCGGCGATCGCCAGCTACGATAGAGCCTTAGAGCTAAAACCTAATAACCCCAACACACTGTACAATAAAGCCTGTTGTTATGCCCTCCAGGGCAACTTTGATTTGGCGTTTGAAAACCTGCAACGGGCCGTAGAACTGAGCCCAGATGAGTACCGTGAAATCGCCAAGACCAACTCTGATTTTGATGCCCTGCGCCAGGATAAGCGCTTTCTGTCTCTAATTAATGGCCGGCGGTAGTTGTCAGAAAAGCTGAACTAACAGGGCATAATACACTCATTCTGAAATCAGCACTGTCAGTCCAGCGTTTCTATGAGCCATAGCGACGACTCAGCGATTTTTTACAATCAGGGCCATGTCCTGCGGGAACTGGGGCATTACGAAGGGGCTGTCACCCGTTATGACCGGGTGCTGGCCGTCAAACCAGATGATTACAAAGCCTGGAGTTGTCGTGGCTACGCCCTGGAAAGTTCAGGGCAATATGAGGAGGCGGCCAGGAGCTTTGAGCAGGCACTGGCGATCGCACCCAGGTACGCCCCAGCCTGGCAGGGCAAAGGGATTGCATTGGCAAAGCTGACCCGCTATGAAGAGGCCGTCACCAGTTTTAACAGGGCTCTCAAGCTTCAACCTGACGATTACCGGGCCTGGCAGAACCAGGGCAAAGCGTTGATCAGCCTCTGTCGCTATAAGGAAGCGATCGCCTGCTTTGATAAGGTTCTGGAGCTCAAATCTGACAGTTACAAAGCCTGGTACAACCGGGCAGTGGCCTTCACTTGCCTGAACCGCCTCGATGAAGCTCTTACCAGCCTGGAAAACGCTCTCATTATCAAGCCCACCTGCCACTACGCCTGGAATTACCGGGGAATGGTGCTGGCAAAACTAGAGCGGTTTGAGGAAGCCCTGACCTGTTTTGAGAAATCTCTTAAAGTGAAATCAAAGAATGCCAATGCCTGGTACGGTAGAGCCTGTTGCTATGCGCTTCAGGGAAATGTTGAGCAGGCAGTTGAAAACCTGAAGCAGGCAATTGAGTTTAGCCCCTACCTGTGCCGCGTGATGGCAAATACTGACCTTAACTTTCACCGAATCCGTCACGACCCTCGATTTTTAGCACTTCTGGAAGAATAAAAACCACTCTTATTTCACTTTTATTTGAAGTAAATCAGCAGGTTCAATCCTGGAATCGTGCGAGAAAGGGTCCAGAAGAGAAGAGCCAGGTAGAGAATACCGATCGCCCACTGATACCAGACCAGGGCTGTAATCAAACCGGGCACATGTTCATCACGCAGGCGGATATCATTAAAACCAAAGCGAAGCAGGTTATTGAAGCTGAAGTCGAAATAGTTGAGCCAGGACCAGTTACGGTCCCAAAAGATGGGCAGGTAGCGTTCCCGGAACATTTCGTAACGGGGAATAATCGGCAACCGCCCAACCAGAATGCGTAACTGGCGCAGGGTCCCTTCTTCCATGAAGTAGCTAACATCCATTAATGGGTGGTAACGTCCGGCTTTGTAGAGCAGAGCAATCAGAATAGTGGGTACGGGAATATCAATCGCCGCCAGACTGGCCAGTGTTAACCAGGGATGGTCGCTGTTACGAAAGACGGCAATCAATCCCAGAAGAAACAGCAGGCTGAACCCAGTCAACATCCAGAGGATTTCAGAAAGCTCTGGCAAGACAGGCTGGGGGGTGAGCCTGCGATAACGGTCAACAATCCAGAACAAAACTCCAAAATAGGCGACAGTAATCAGCCCGACGCCTAAAATCAGCCAGGAGCGAGTGCCATAGTGACTCAACAACAGCAGCAGGCTTAAACCAACCCAATCCAGACCAATGATGATGCGATTAAAAACAGCCCGACCAGGGGCGACGGGCTCTTTGGCCACAATGCGATCGCGCACATTGATATACGTTGCGATATCAACATTTGCCAGGCTCAACAAATCAGTCAGGTTACGGAAGGGCTGTTGGGCGCGACGTTGGGCGATCGCCGCTGCCTGAGCGGCTGAAAAACCAATTTTTTGCAACTGAGCCGTTGAAGCGGCATTGATATTCATTCCAAACAACTGCTGCCGCAAATCGCGTAATTTCAAACGCTGGCGGGTATAGTCCATCTGATTGGCATCAGGAATCTGCTCCTGGCGGCGGAAGTTGCGCACTAGTTCACGCAGCAGGTTTTCATTGCCCTGCAAAGTGGGTACCGAGATAAACCGTCCAATCTGCCCCGGATCTCCCACAATCTTTGCCTGGTCTGAGTCAAACTTGAGGCCAGGCACATTCAGGTAGGCACCCCTGGCAAACCCGGCATCACTAAAATCCGCCTGCTCCAAAATCGAGGTACCCCGCATATTAACCGGGTTGTTGAACTGTACCTGGCGAAACAGCGCAGCTTTTTCAAAGATGGCATCGGGCAGAAATAGAGCCTTGCTGAAGGTACCTTTTGTGAATACAGCCTCTGCCTGCCAGAGCGCACGGGCAAAGTCAGCGTTCCCCTGCCACTGCACCTGTGTAAAGTTAGCAGGCTGCTGAAAGATAGTCTGGTTAAAGTTAGCAGTTGCTTGAAACTTGGTGTTTTGAAAGGTGACTGGCCCCAGAAATTGAGCCTGATTAAACTCAGCCTTACCAAAAAAGATATTGCTGCGGAAACGGGTATCTCGCTCAAACAGGGCTCCGGCAAAGCTGGTGGTTTGGCTGAAGCGGGCCTGGGTTGTATCCATACTTTGGGTGAATTGGGCCCCAGGCGCTTCTACCCGGTTAAGGAAGAAGGTGTTGGTGAAATCCACCAGACCCATAAAGCGAGTCTGCGTCAGCTTGAGTGGTCCCCGGAAAACGGTAATTTGCAAGGGGGTTTCCTGCGTACCCAGGTTAGGAGTGCTGAGTAGTGATTGGGAGAGGGTACTGAGGCGGGAAAGACGACGGCGATCGCGCTGCAATTGCTGCTGTTCAGCGGGGGTAAAGATCGGTGACAGAGATTCACCCAACAGAGGCACTCGCAGCCCTAACTGGCTGATCTTGAACTCTCCTTGAATTTGGGAATAGCTCAAATCCAGCCCAACTGGAGTTCCGGGACGCTGTAATTGCTGCTTCAAAAAGGCGTAAAATCGGTCTCGAAATTCAGCATTCTCCGGACGCAAATCGATACTGAGCCGTTGCAGGTCAATAATCTTGATGCCTTCACTGGGAATGGGCGACCTGAGTCGCTGTTGCAGAACCTCCAGGGTGAGCGGTGTGAGGTCGGGTTGGGCGATCGCACCATAGACAGGTTGCGCCAGGTAGGTGAAACTAACAATTCCCCAAACGATGAATGAAATCAAACCATTGAGCAGTTTTCGAGACACAGCGATCGACCCGGAGTTAGCTGATATCAGGATACAGATTTCTGCCAACTTCGAGTACGTTATTGCAGGGAGCAGAAGTCAGGCGTTGGAAGGCAGGAATTAAGGGCCAGGGGCTGGGGGCTGGGAGTGAAGAGACAGACAAGCAAGACCAATCCTGGCTATTTTCCCCTTGATGTCCAGATTCCGGTAAACATCATTACCATGCCGCCAATCAAAATAGCGATCGCAATTCCAACAGGGATAACGCTCATCCAGTCAATGGTTTCCATATACCCGTCAACTATTATAGGAGTCCGGCGATTCCAGATTTAATTGGCCTCCAGGTGACTGGACATCGGGTCCAGCATTGGGAGTAGTCGGTTTAGAAAATAGACCAAAAAGAGGACCTAAGACCGCACCAAACACAAACCCGCCTGCATGGGCCCAGTAGGCAACACCACCCCCCTCCATGCCAACCATAGTGGGAGTATTGAAACTGGCAAATCCGTACAAAGCCTGCTGCACAAACCAGATGCCGAGATAGACAATCGCAGGAATTTGCAGGGTTGTAAAGAAGATGAAAAATGGGACAACGGTGAGAATTCTAACTTGGGGAAAGCGGAGGATATAGGCTCCCATGACACCTGCGATCGCCCCACTGGCCCCCAGCGAAGGAATGGTCGATCCTGGTGCAAAGAAACACTGGGCCAGGGCTGCCAGAACTCCACAAAGCAGATAAAACAGCAAGAACCGGACTTGTCCCATCTGCTCTTCTACGTTGTTGCCAAAGATCCACAGGTAGAGCATATTGCCACCCACATGGAGCAACCCGGCGTGAAGAAACTGAGACGTAATCAGCGTACTGCCCTCATAGAGAAGTGGATAGTTGGGGTCGCCGTGAAAACTTGCAGTTAGTTGGGCGGGAACAATGGACCAATGGCGGATAAACGCCTCCAAATAGGGTGTACCCATCAAACTGGATTCAAACAGGAAAACAAGAATATTAACTGCAATTAGCCCATAGGTGACATAGGGTGTAATGCGAGTTGGGTTTTCATCACGTAAGGGGACCACAGGCTGCTCTCTCAACTATGTTGTTAAGACATCAAGCACCTATCCGAAATCCAAGAGTACTCTTTTTACTTTTCAAAAGGGAATCACCTGCTCGAATAGGCTTTTAAGGTAATTTACTTTATCCAGACAAATCCTTCGTCTGACTTACGACAGGTTTTTAAGGGAGTTGAACAGTCGGTGCAAATAAACTCTGTAATCGTATCAGGTGGGCTCCCGCTTGGTAAAGCAAATCCCCTTTCCCCAGCAAATAAGCCGCTTCGGTCTGCTTTCCGCCCAAAATAATCATTGAATCCGCTTCGCTAGCCGTTCGCAAAGCAACCCGTCCGGGTAGGTTTGAGCGAATCACTGGAGTCACAATTTTTGCCTCTGGACGCTGAGTGGCAATGATCAGGTGAATGCCCGCCGCTCGCGCCATTGCTCCCAGGCGTTTAATGCTTAACTCCAGAGCCCTGGCAGTTTCTTTTTCTGCCATAAAGTCGGCATATTCATCAAAAATGCAGACAATTCGAGGTAGAATTTTATCTGGCCGCTGATTAAACTTCTGATTATAACTGCTCAAGTTATTGCACTGATTCACCTCAAACTGCCTGTATCGAAAGTCCATCTCCTGAACCAGGTTTTCCATGAGCTTAATGGCGCGATCGCCCTCTTTCACAACTGGCTGATACAACCAGGGCATCTGCTCAAATTCTGGAAACGTTACGCGCTTTGGGTCAACCAGAGCAATTTTGAGATGCTCAGGAGAATGTCTGACCAGGAGACTGAGGAGGAGCGATCGCAAAAACTCACTCTTACCACTTCCCGTTGTCCCTCCCACCAAAAAATGACAAGTATTGGGGTCGGATAGATCAGCTTCCACCAGTTGCCCTTCGAGGTTAATTCCAATAGCAATTCGAGTAGGTTCAGTTGGTGATAAGGTTTGAGGCCGAATGTAGCAACCAAAATAAGCCGTTTGCCGGTCAGGGCGGGGCAAATCAACGCTGATGTATCCTGCTTGAGGAGCGATTAGTGGTGGATAGGTTAGCCCAAGCTGCACCCGCAAATCGTTTGATGATTTTAGAATTGAACCTACTTTAACTCCTAGATTAGGCTTCAGCTTGACCCGGATAAATGCAGGAGCCAACACAACCCCCCGATGTTCTACATCAATGCCAAATGCTTGAAGGGTTTGTACAAGCTGATCGGCAATCGCCTCAACCTCCGGAGTAACAGATTCTGGAGTGACAGGTTCAGGCAGTTCTACCTCAGAGGTTTTCGCAACTAGACCAGGTACCTCTGACTGACCAGGAGTAATGGTTTTGGGCTCATCAAAGGGTTTTGATTCAGGTTCAGTAGCTGTGAAAAAGGTCTGGCACTTTGTGCGCTGGGGACAGATGTCGCACAGATGAGGTTGGGCCGTAGGGGGAGGAGGATCAGGTTGCCCCGGTTCCCAGGCCGCCCACTTCTGCATCTGCTGTAATTTGTGAGGAATCATCTGGTGAACTGTCTGCTCCAGTTCATCCCAGGTGAATGTCAACTCTTTCCAGTCAGGAAGAACACTGTAGACAGCCGAGTTAATTGGAACTCCAACCCGTTCCTTCAACATGTAACTATAAAGGGCAACTTGAGCGAGTTGAGCCGATTGGTCAGGAGATTGGTAGGTTTTGTACTCTACAGCGCAAAGTCGATGCCTCTCAAAATCGTAAATCAGACTATCGAATCGACCTTTAACAAGCTGTTTACTACCATTGGGCAACGTGAAATCATACTGAACGTTGAGTTCATGTGCCAGAAAAGTCTTGTTGATAACCTCTTCAGCAGAGCAGTAACGCCGATTGTTAACAAGCAGTTGTGCCCACCGCTGTATTAATCCCATCAAACCCTGCCAGAGGTGATGAAGTGCAGTTGCTTTACCCGGATCTTTCTGAATCACAGACTGGAGATGGGGAAAGAAAACCAAGTTATAGAACTGCTCCTGCATTCTGGCAGCAACTTCCTCAGCCTTCAATTCATCAGGCTCAAGCTTAAACAATTCCTGAAACTGAGGTTCTTTCAATGCTGTTCTGACAAACTGTTCTGACAAATCATGAAACGTATTACCAATTCCGCTGGATTGACCATCGGGAAGAAATATCGCCATGCCACCGAAATGATGCGTCAGGTAAAATAGGCGGGCACATTCAAAAGCAACCCGAACTTTAGTGACGCTAAAAGAAGGGATTTTAGTTTGGTTCGGTTTACTCACAGTTCCAGGAGAGTTTTGAGTCTTTAGCCTGAGTAAATACTGATGGACTTGAGCCAAATAAACTGTGTCCATTCTGGCGTAAAGTAGCTGTTCTATGCTAAGGGGACGTTTCCCCCAGTCGCTTCCTTGCTGTTCCGCATTAACATTTGTAAAGTGGCAAAGCTCTTTCGCCAACGTTTTGAGTTTACAATTAGAAGCTCCTAGAACAGCTTTTGGAAATTGTCTTGCAAGCTTTAAAGTACAGGTAATATTTCGGGCATCTGCTTTCCCTAAAAATCTTAAATCGTAGCTGGCATTGTGAATCACCTTTTCAATACTTGAGTTGTCCATGATCCTGTCAACAAAAAGCTGCACCAGCTCAGGCTGATCCCAGAAGTGTTGAATCCAGATATAAAACTTTACATTTTGAGATACGAGAGTCATATGAGTGTCTCTGGAAGCAGATCGTAGCTCCAATGGACGACCGAGCAGCGACAGCTTAGTTCCAGTTGCAAATAGCGAAACTTGTCAAGCAATTCACTGCCATAGAATGCCGGAATTTCGATTAATAGAAGGATCAAGTAAGCGATGAGTACCATGTAGATTTGAATAGTGACGCCGTTCACATTTTTTGTGATTAGCTTGTCGAGTTTCAAGTGCATCTTGAGAAACTTCCACAATATCTCAATCTGCCACCGATGCCGATAAGTTTCACTCACTTGTTCATTGGTCATCTCATCCACATTAGTTGCCAGACGAAATTCGCTGTGACTCTCCAAATCACAAAACCAAACCACTCGATACCGGTCGTGGTCAAATTCAGTTTTCATATTATTCTTGAGCCGCACCACAAACATTGTTTTGGTGCAGCTCATTTCATCGAGAAACTCCCAGCTTGCAAAGCCTCTATCCATGATGCCAATGGCGTTCTCAGGAATCATCGTACTCACTGAATCAGCAAACTTTGCATCATGTCCTTGCCCAAAATGAATCAGGCATTCACTCGGATTGCCTGACTTTAGATTGACACCATTCAGTAATTTAACTTGGTGATATCCTTGCAGCCAGAATAGCTTACTGGTTAACGTGACAACGGTTGAATCAATCGGAAACAGCATCTGAGCTTCAGCAGGTTTCTGTCGCTTGACCTGCTCAATCAACTGAGCGTAAATTCGACAAAATTGCTGGTCTTCTCGGTTTTTGCAAGCTTTAGAAAAGGTAGATATATCGACAGGAATACCTGAATGATTCAGCCGATAAAATAAGTCCCTCATGCTGGTTAGTCCCTTGTCCAACACGAAGGTCAACCAAATTTCAAAGAATAGGCGTGAGTTCAACACGGGGTAATCGTGTGGACAAAGCTGCATCAAGACCGATTTGACAAGCTTGGGAAACGAGGCTATCATCAGATAGCATTTTTTGTTTAACAGGGGACAGAATACTACATTCTGTCCCCTTTTTTCCATTGCTTAATCTATCTTTCAACACTTCTGCCTCCCAGGGAATTTCAGGATGTGAAGCCTCCAACTCTGGTGGAATACCGCGAACTGCTTCACCAATAATTGCAAGGTTATACAAAACTGCCCTGACTGTCTTTCGATCGCCTTGAAACTCATCGAAGGTGATGTCTTTTATGAACTCTCGGATCTCTTCAATCGCGGCTAACACGTCTCTTACTCCTCAGTACAGGACAAAACCTTGAAATAGTTAGCAGGAAAGGGTTTCATGAAATAACTCAATTCACCACGAAACCCTATGGATCAGATTACTCAATTTCGTCGTCTTTTGCAGCCGCATTTAGGCTGGCACGGCGCACGTCTAGCCTTTGTCGCCCTATTTCTGATCGCTCTGTTTCGAGTCAAGACGGTTAACCTGACAGAGATCGCCACGGGATTTTGTGGCATGGCCCAGATTGCTTCTCATGACAAGCGGTTGCAACGCTTCTTTGCCGACTTTGACCTGGATTATGATGCGATTGCTTACACCGTAGTCCAATGGATGCGGATTCCAGCGCCGTGGGTGCTCAGTTTAGACCGGACCGAGTGGCAGTTTGGTGGGCACGTTTTCAACATTTTGACCTTAGGAATTGTCCATGAAGGGATCGCCTTTCCGGTTGTCTACTGGCTGCTCGATAAACGGGGCAACTCCAATACCCAGGAGCGCATTGACGTGATGCAAGAGTTCTTTGAGCTGTTCGCTCAACATCAAATTGCCTTTCTCGCGACCGACCGAGAATTTGTCGGCAAAGACTGGTTGGGCTATTTACTCAAGCGTCCTCGCACCCCGATTCGGGCTCGGATTCGCGAATCTGAACAACTCAGTGATGGTTGCAAGTCTCTCAGAGCGTCGGTGCTATTTGCCGACTTACGCCCCCAGGACACCAAAGTATTGCCCAAGCGTCGGCGTTTATGGGGACACTGGGTGTACGTGGCCGCTACTCGACTGGAAGACCATTACTGGCTGATCGTGATCACCGACCAACGACCTGAAACAGCCATCCCAGATTACGCCAAAAGGTGGTCGATTGAGACTCTGTTCGGAGCCTTTAAGACCAGAGGCTTCTGCCTGGAAGCGACCCATTTTATTGACGACTATCGCATACGCAAGTTGGTAGCGCTCTTATCCCTGGCCCTGTGCTGGGCCTTTCTGACCGGACTGTGGTTACATCAACACAACCCGTTGCAACTCAAGTCTCACGGACGTAGAGAGAAGAGTCTATTTCGGTATGGATTCGACTATATCCGCAATATCGTGCTCAATTTGGATCAGAAGATGGAGCAGTTCCGTGAGATTTTACAGTTTTTGTCCTGTACTTAGGTACTGGCGACGTTCAGCTTCATCCTGTAACTGGCGATAGGTCTTGGCATCAAATTTCTTGGGATCTAAGCCACTGCACTCATCGGATGTTGGATCTTTCACCTGACCGCCTACCCCGCGCACCAAGACTTCCATCCACCAGCGCAGGCTGCCAAGGATGCCGGTTTCGTGGAGGCGATCGCACTTACCGTCTATGCCGCCTGTCCATAAAGGCGTTAAAGTTTTAATTGTGATGTCCATTGCTTTGAGGGAAGCCATTTCTCTAATTTCCCTGGATAGCACATTTTTCCGACTATAGCTCAGGGTGACTCATTTATATTCAATTCTGTACGTTAACTTGCTGATTGCTTCAGACCACCCAGTTTAGGGCAGTAGCGATCTCTTGATGCAGGGTCAACGGGTTAAAGGGTTTGCCAATCAGGCCTTTGATTCCCATTTCTTCATACTGCTTGATGTCCAAAGAGTCAGCCTTAGCCGTTAATAAAACCACGGGAATCGATCGCGTCTCTGGTTGCGCCAGCAGAGCACTAAGGAACTGAGAACCGTCTATTATCGGCATCATGACATCCAGAACGATCGCATCTGGCTGTTCTGTTCTAGCTTTCCGTAATCCCTCTTCTCCAGACTCTGCTACAATCACCGTCCAGTGAGCAATTTTTTCCAGACAGGTTTGCACGACGCGCCGCACATCAAACTCATCATCCACAAACAAAATGCGTCGTGTGGTTAGACTATTTTTTGCCGACGAGTCAATCATTGGTTGTTGCTGTATCGATCCGAGATTTGAGAACACTACTACATTCCTACACTGAGAGACCTTGTACCAACTTCTTTCAGGTTGAAACTGATGGTTGCGATACTGATTTCAACGTTTAAGCGTACTAATTCTAGCTTTCTCTTTTAGTACGTCTTGAACGATTCAGCTTGCCCTGAAGGGGGATGGAGCATTCTACGAGCAACCTCTCCCTAAACAAACTAAGGTTCAGGGAGAGGGGCTAAGCACCCTGGAAGATAGACAGCAATCAGTGCAGGTTTTGCTCCTTATTGAAAGCCAAAATTCTAAGGAAATGCTGAGGGGGTTCAGGTTTCAGATTGACTTGATTGTGTAGAGGAGTGTACTGCATTTTGCGGAGACAGGGATGGTTTGCAACGACTGAAGTCGTTACTACGAACCCTTTTACCAGTGGAGTTGGGTACAGATTTGATCGACGAGTTGCAGGACGTTGAAGGGTTTGAGGATGACTCCTGCAATGTCGGCACCATTGCCCCTCAACGCCTCTGTGGAGGTGGGGTCGGCGGGGTCACTGGCTGTAAAGAGAATCACGGGAATTGATTGGGTGGCTGAATTGGTTTTCAGAGTTTGTAACCACGCCAAGCCATTGCCATCGGGTAGGCTCAGGTCGAGTAAGATGAGATCCAGTGGTTGGGTTTGGGCAACGGTGAAGCCGTCCTGTCCGGTCTGAGCGGTCAAAATTGTCCAGTCCTTGAGGCGTTCTAGGGTGACTTTGACAATGCGACAGAGATCGGGTTCATCATCAATCAACAAGATGCAGCGATTGGGATTGGAATTAGACATAAGAGTTAAAGATATTGCTTTAAGGATAGGCGGAGTGTTGCCCATACGCATAACAGGGTTGAAACTGAAGCGATCGCCCTCAACGGGGTTGTACGATCATTGCCGACAATGTGCTGTTGATTCCTGCCACGTCTGGGCTGAAGTGCTGCACCCAGGCGTTTAATCTAAACGCAATTGCAATGAACAACGGCAGCCCATCGCATTCCTGATCGATCAAACCTGAGTCACGAAACAGGCATCACTCCAAGTTTTTATCTTGGCAGGCAGTGAAATCTTTTGAAAATACGGCATTCTTGACAAAATAGAGCGTATTTCACGCCAGGCTTCTGAACCGATCGCATCCCGCATCGAGATTCAGATTCCTTGGAGCACCGATTGTTCTGTAGCTGTCGCCAGGTTGCTTAGGACACTGGGTTTAAGGGGGTGTGGGGGCTTCGCCCCCAGCCAGGG
>JAIMBL010000146.1 GCA_023511615.1 Leptolyngbyaceae cyanobacterium HOT.MB2.61 | reverse complement strand
GCACTTTAGCAGACTTGATCCCGCTTGAAAACTAGGCACAGTAAACCTTTGCTGCTTTTTTCAGCAAGCCCTAATTACTTCCTGGGCAATCCAGCGCACCCGATAGCGACCCTGTTCATCCAGATAGGCTTCAGTGTGTCCGCCAAACTTCACTTCCTGCATCTCCCCAGGACGCTCAATTTCCCAGGGGTTTCCGAACTGCAACCAGGTGTCCGGGATTTCGACCTGCCACCCATCCTGAATTTGCTGATCAAAGATGCCGTATTCGTAGCGAAGGCCATAGCCGATCGCTGGAATTCCTTGGGTTGAAAGGGAATCAAGATAGCACACCATCAACCGTCCCAAACCGCCTTTGCCAAGCCCTGGTTCTTCTTCCTGGTCGCTAATCACAGTTAGATCCTGCCCCAACTCTTGCATCCCCTGCCGTACTGTATCCACAATCCCCAGATTGACCAGGTTATTCATTAAGTGTGGACCCGGCAGGTACTCAGCGGACAGTTCACCCACCCACCGGACATTGGGGCGAGTCAGGTAGATTTCAGGAGTCGTAAATTGCAGCAAGCGATCGCGCACCATGTACGCCAGTACCATGTAATAGTCCTGCGGTGTTGCCTGCTCTAAAGATTTACCCTGAAATCGCAGCATGTTATCGCAGAACGCCTGCTTAAACGCTTCTACCGAATACCCTGCGCGGACATCTCCAACGGGAACCACACTGGCGATTGCGTTAACTGTGCTAGGTGGTTGAGGAATATCAGGTTGTGGAGATGGTACTGGAGCAATGGTTTCAGTTACCGTCGCAGAAGCTTCTTCAACAATGGGATCTTCAACAATGGGATTTGCTTCAATAATTTCTGCCTGAATGACCGAGCCGCGATCGCCGATCTGTTCATCCCCCAAAGGTTGCGGAACAGCAACAGGGGTTGATACCGGGGATCTTTTCTCCAGCCACTTCAGAACCCATTGCAAAATGAATCCCAATAGCCCCAGAGGTAAGACCAGTCGCAGCCAGAGGGGAATCGCTTTCAGGGTTTGAGAAAATGCAGAGGTTTCAGGCTCTGAAATTTGAGTAATGGAGATTCTGGAAGTTGGTTTCAGGGCACTGCTGACAGCCTCTGCTTCGGAAGCTTTAGCTGTATTGATTGCGACCTGTCCGGGTGCTGTCGTTGCCAGGCCGAGAAAAGAACTGGCAGCTAAATCAGGAGACTTTTTGTAGGCATAACCACGAGGTTGAGCATAGGGATAAAGCGGATCATCGGGTAACGCCTCATGCATCACAACCAGCTTGACAATGCGAGCTTTATTCTGATTGACTAGCTGGCTGGCGATCGCGTATCCGATCCCATCCCGTCCTAATTGTCGAATGATGGCCGCAGTATCATCGGTTTCCATTTGAACGGCATTTGCTCCGGTAACAAAACCACCACCATCCTGGAAAATGCCATAGCGGCTCAAAGCGATTCGGGTATCGCTGTTTCTGGGACGATCAATGAATTGAATGGGGCCGGGCGCACCTCCAACTTCTGCCCAATCAGTAATTTCACCTCGAACAATTTTGATAAATTGCTCAACAGTTAAATTCCCCTTAAACGGATTGTCCTTTCCAACAATCACGGCAATTCGCTCCTGACTGAGGGGAATCTCAATTAACCCCCTGGCTTTTTCAGAAGGGGTCAATGGTCGCCCGATCGCGGCCAGATCAATCTCGTCCCTGAGTAATCTTTGCAGAGCCATATCGGTTCCCTGGGTATCGATTTCTACTTCGGTGCCAGGAAATTGCTGCTGGTATTGTTCTTTCAAAAGCTGATTGATTACAGCCATACTGCTGTCACCATCAATTCGCACCGTCATCTGTTCATCAACTTTGATGGGTAACTGAAACACAGCTTGGTCAAATGTTTGGGTAGAAGCCGCGATCGCGGTTTGGGGTAACCATAGGGGCACGACACTAAAGAGAATCAGCAGGGCGATTTTAAGGGTGAAAGTCAGTTGCTGAAGCATACGCATTTTTTGTGGGCATTGGTTTCGATGGTGCTGCGACCATAACAGGTCCCTGTGTTCAAGAAATTCCAGTTTCAGAAGAACCAAACGCTCTTTTCAAATTTTGTTCAGACAAGACAGAAACAGCTAACGAATTAAATTAAGGACTGTTTAATCGCTAATGATGAGAAGATGATTCAACTATCAATAAACGGTAGCAAAATCTTCTTGAGTGGAGTGTATCACCAACTCCAAATTTCATGAATTACAAAAATATTAAATAGATAAAGAGTGTATTGCATAATAGTGCTCTCTCCCTCTTGCGATCGCTCTTGTAGCAGAGAGCATGCACCTCTGAATACTCAAATTCGAAATCACCTTAAAGCCACCCTGACCCTATTTATAGCGTTCACAAATAGGTTGTGAACAATGGAGCGTGGGGGCTTCGCCCCCTACGCAGGGGTCCCCCCTGCACCCCGTTCAAACTTAAGAAAGGATGGCTGTAGATCTATCCGAACCAACTTACTCTAACTAGAGTATTCCCAAAATCTATGAAAGAAATAAGAGTTAGAACGTCTCGTTTTAACCTGGAATTAGCATAAAGTAAAGGAAGAGTTAAGCAACGAGTTATCCTCAAAACACTGAGATTAAACATGAGACAGGCTACCACTAACTATCATCTTCAAATAAGTGCCACTGCCTTAAGAGCCCTGAGATAAATCTCAGGCTCAAAGCGGAAACCGGTTAAAACAGATTCAAACTCCAACAAATCTACGTTTTAGTCAGTTGAAACTGACTTTAGCTCTGAGCCAGAACTTTAGTTCTGAGCTTATTTTAGTGCCATTCAACTATTGATTATGCGGCTCTCCTGAGGGTTTGGTGATAAGCCTTGCTTGTCACTAAAACAAAATCAATATTTCAGGGATTTTGGGTAGACCTAACAAGGTAATGATGAGTGGCGCCAGCCGCCATTATTAACAACTCACAAATCATTACGATTTGGGCACTACCGGATTTTATTTGAGATGAAAGGGGAGCTTATGCTACTCTTTCACCGGCAAGCCGGGAGAACCGTTTGCATGGAATGGTTCCCAGGGTGCAGAAAAAACAGCACCTGAGGTTCACGTTGCATCATGACTGTCGATTTTTGAAATAAGGACTATCGATTTTTGAAATAAGAGAAAGCGAGGTCAACCATGGATAACGACAAAGATATAGGATGCCTGGGAGCGAGTTCGATATGGATTGATGGCTCACGATGAAAATGATGTATTGACGAAACCCGAGATCGCAATGATTTTCCACTCCAAAATGGTATGAGTAAAATCCTGTGATTTCATTCTGCTAATTGGATTTATACTGAAGTCGGTTTTTCGTTTCAGGAGCAGGTCTGATGAATCACTGTCTAGCCCTAAAGTTAATGACGATTCCGACGCTCATGGGGTCTTTGCTGACCCTTAACATTCTGGTAGAACGAGCATCTGCGGTTAGTGCAAGCCAGGCGGCTTTGACTCTCAATCAGGCTTCCTGTGATGCGCTTCCTGCAGGCGAAGCAAAACCGTTCAGCCTACGGCACCAGAGTCAGGGCATTTTTATGGCATCAGTAGATTCTATTGCTGATGAAACGGCAATTTTGGATTTCAGTGAGGCGGAGAGTGATGCGGCTGCCGTTTTGTTTGGCTGTGATTGTCCTTCCTGTATTAATGCCCTGCGGCAGTTACAAAGCCAGACTCTATTCAACAACGGTAATGGCAGTGGACATTGCTGGACCTCTCTACAGCGTCGGGTATCACCTCAAACAATGCAAGAAGTTCTCCAGAATTTAGAGATGAGGGAAGTTGAACAATCGCAATAGGTTAGCGATTAGCGATAGCAGTGAAATGAACTGGCAAACACATGCGGTGTGAGGGAACTTACACCGTTACTGTTGGGACAGAGGTCCGGATTTAGCGAACCGCCGGAGAAGCCTCGCTGACCGTTCACGTAGCCAGCGTTGAAATTCAACGCGCAGCCAACTTAAGCGCTCAGGCGTATCCGCCCAGCGTCCGTCTTGATGCTGCGGAGGCTAAGGAAATCAATCCACCCTAAGGATAGGAGCCGATTCATGGCGATTCCTCACCACCCACTCCGTTACCCGTCTTGAACAAGCGCTGCAAGTGATTGAGTGGTATCGCTGGCAATGGCGCATCGAGTGACTCTGTGCCAGTTTGAGTCTATCTTTTTTGAGTCTATCCTTCAGGGATAGAGCTTAGCACAAACCCTACTTGTGTGTACAAGGTAGCCCATAAAAGGAGAAGGGATTGGGGGATGAGGGGAAAAGATTTGTCAGTCAATCAGGGAAGGGGGTGGGGAGTGATTGAGTGAGGAAGTAGGAGACTATTAGAAATTCCTGTGAAGCGGTTTTTAGCGATCTTTTGGGTGAGTGTTGTGCTGGTGATAGCGATCGCCAGTTGTGCTCCCGGCTCTCCAGTTGGCAGTGGGGGAGATGTGATTGTCGCTTCTAAAGATTTCACAGAACAGGATATCCTGGGAGAACTGCTGGCGCAGCAGATTGAAGCGAAAACAGGGCTTAAAGTTGATCGTCGTCCCCGGTTGGGAGGTTCCTTCGTTTGCCACCAGGCAATCATCAGCGGCAAGATAGATGCCTACATCGAGTACACTGGCACTGCATTTACGGGCATTCTGAAGCAGAAAGCAATTCCTGATGCTGAGACGGTTTATCAGCGGTTGAAACAGCTTTACAACCAGAAGTTTCAATTAGAAGTCTTGCCTTCACTGGGTTTTGAAAACACCTTTGCCATGATCATCCGCGGTGAGGATGCCCGAAACTACAATATCCAGACCCTTTCCCAGGCGGCCCAGTATACTCGCCAGTGGCGGGGTGGATTTGGCTATGAATTTCTGGAACGGGAGGACGGTTTTCCGGGGCTTGCCAGGGTCTACAAGCTTGAATTCTCCCGCCCACCCCAGATTATGGATCTGGGTCTGATTTATCGAGCCCTGATTCAAAAACAGGTAGACCTGATTGCTGGAAACTCAACCGATGGCCAAATTGCCCGTTTGGGCCTGGTGGTGTTGCAGGATGACAAACGCTACTTCCCACCCTATGAAGCAGCTCCCATTGTCCGCCAGGAAACTCTGGGAAAGTATCCTCAACTCCGAGCGGCGATCGCTTCCCTGGCAGGGAAGATTTCTGCCGATGAAATGCGACAGCTAAACTACCAGGTTGAAGGTGAGCTACGGGATGTGAAGGACGTTGTGCGAGAGTTTTTGCAGACTAAGGGGCTTTGAGAGCCTGCGATCGCCCCCCTTCCGCCTGAGCCAGTTGCTCTGCGGTCAGCCTTCGTACCAGACTCAGGGGCATAAAGGGTTCACTCAGGACGTTGCTATAGGCAGCGCTGAGGTAAGGTTGATAGGTTGCCTCTCCAGCAATGTAGGTCTTAAAAAATGCCAGACTGAGAGCATTAATATAACGGCGGGCAATCGCTGGATTGGGACCCACAACTTCTACTGGTAACGAAACGCCACTCGTTGCAGCATCAAATCCACCGATAACCGAAAAGTGGGTGCCACCATCCATCATCACCAGGTAGCGATCCGGAGTGGTGAGCCAGGTAAAGGGCTTAATCTGTTCCAGGAGTGCTGGAGCGACTGTATCAGCATTCCCCGTCACAATCATCGTGGGCACCTGAATTTGACCCAGCCCATTCTGACCCAAAACTGCACTGGTGATTGGATTCAGGGCGATCACCGCCTTGATTCGGTTGTCTTGTAGAGCAGTCTGAAACTGACCCAGGGGTAGGGCTCCAGCCCGACATTGAAGCAACAGCGATAGATTGAACGTATTTTCCAGATCCTGACATTCTGATTGCAGTTGCTTGATGTTAATTGGGGCTCCTCCCAACGCCAGGGCAGTGTAGCCACCGAACGACTGCCCGATCACCCCTACCTTTTCTAGATTCAGCCGCCCTTTCAGGGTAAGGTCACTCTCTGCCTGACGTTCAATCTCATTCAGCAGATAGGTGATGTCGAGTGGACGGTCAATAAACTCAGCAGGTTCTGCAACTTCGCTGACAATTCCACGCACCAGTGCTTCCAACTGTTTTGAATTACTACCGGGGTGCTCAGGAACCAGCACCGCAAAACCATGGGAAGCCAGATGTCGAGCCAGGTAAGTAAAGGTATTCCGGTTCGATCCCAGACCATGGGAAATGACGACAACTGGCGCGGGTCCAGGGGGTTCGGGCAGGATTCGTTCAGGGAGGTAAATATCAACCGGGATCACCCGCCCATCCAGGACAGTTGGAACTGGGCGAGTTTGGGCAGGCGCCGTCTCTGGTGGATTTGCCACGCTCTTGCGACTGGTATCCACCAGGGTTATAGTTTGCTTTTGAGGGAAGTAGGGGCCAGGAATACGGGGATCTTCTAAGCTGCCGAAGGCGATCGCGCCGTCAGCCTGCTGTTCCTCCCCCGACTGTTGTTTAATAACGGTAGTTGCTCGCTTGGTCTGGTTGACCAGTTTTTCAAGGGTAGCGGCAATTCCCAGGCCCTGCTTGACGTTAACCCGTAAGCCCTTACTCGGAAATTTGCGCAGAAAATTGAGAACTGTCAACCCTTCGGGATCGGTTGATGCCAGCAGCACCGCTGCCCGAATAAACTGCTGCCCGGACTCCCGCGACTCTGGCTGAATCACCTGTCCAACCCGCTTCAGCAGTTCCTCTCCCTGAGGACTGTACAAAAACTGGGCGAGGGCAATTGGATTCAGGTCAGCCCGTGACTTTAAGACATTCCGAACCTGCTCCAGTTCTGCGGGATCAGCATACTGAGCATAAACTGCGATGTTTTCATCCATCGTGCCGTTTCTGGCGTATTCTTCCAGAGCAGACACCGACACCGATCGCTCTAGAATGCCATAGGTAACGTAGACACGCTCAGCCGCAGGGGCGGACATAGTTACGGAGGTAACCAGGCAACCAAAGGCTATTCCAAGCCAGTTCAGCCAGTATTTTATTGATGCAGAGCTCTTATCTATTTGTGAAGAAACTCTCACTTCAGAGAAATTCAGCAAACCACCCATAACTGCCTCAACTACACCAGGAGGCCATATTTAGCAAACCTGCCTCTTTAATAGGTCGTCACTATTCTGACTCAACCGGGCGATCGCGAACAACAGAAGTGCCAGGAGTTTATTATTTTCTTTTAACTCCTGGCTCTAAAGGTCATCCGCTTGCACTAATTCTGCATCAGCTTCCTGACTTCCTGCCGTAAGGCCGGGTCTTTCTGCACCATGGCAAAAATTTGATTAAATCGCTCTACCTTCAAACCTTCAGACTCAACCGCCTTATCCATTTTCACCTGAGCATCTTTCTGAATTTGGCCCAGTTGGGAAAGCGCCTGTTTATAGCTCTGTTCCTCTTTGGGAGTGATCTGTTGAGTCGGTTTTGCGGACGGATTTTGCCTGGACTGGTGGATTTCGTTAAATCGCTGCTCTGTCAAGCCCTCCTTTTTAACAACCTGTACCATCTGGTTTTCCATGTCCTGGGCAATCACCAGCACTTTCTTGACTGCACTCGCAAATTTTTTCAACTCATCCGAGTTAACGTTTGCTGGGGCAGGAGACTGAGCTGGGGCAGGAGACTGAGCGGGAGCGGAGGATGGATTCTGTGCCTGGGATGGTAGGCTACCTACTGCTAGGGCAACTAGAAGCGAGCAACCTGCCAAAACGTATTTCACCATAAGTTAGTTCCTGAATCAGTACACGTGGATTCGCATCTGTCTACCCTGTAGCGGGATAAAATTGCATCCCAGGATCAGCGTGAATCCATAGCCCTAGTTTAACCAGGTCAGAAATTTCTGCAATTGTTGACCTCCTTTAGTTGAAAAGTGATGAAATCATTCCTGAACAAATTAATGCGCTATAGCAGGGGAGTTTTATCCAGCATCGGGCGGCTGGAGCCGAGAGATTTTTTAAGGGCTATAGCCGACTCAGATGATGTCATTAAGAGAATTGAAAAGTATAATTTTTCAATCATTTTGAACATCCGCGATCGCGCGATTGGACTTCCTATTCTTTTAAAGTCTAGCTATGAGGAAAATGTCACCGAAGCATTTCTAAAATATCTAAAATCGGATACCTGTTTTTTAGACATTGGTGCCAATATTGGTTATTACAGTTTGCTGGCTGCCAGTCAGTGCCCGGAAGGAAAAGTAATTAGTTTTGAACCTGATGCAACGAACTTCCGCTATTTGAAGACAAGCATTTCCTACAATGGCTTCGATTCAGTGATTCAAGCCCATAATCTGGCAGCCAGCAGCAGGAATGAACCAATTTATCTTTATCAGGTGAACCACTCAGCTAATTCTGGAGCAAAGGTAACAGCGAAGGACAAAGAATCACTCAATCCCTACATTCACACTTCAAATCCTCAGTTTCAACGGGTTGAGGCTGTACAGCTTGATTCATTTTTGTCGGGCGAAAGAATCGATATTGTCAAACTTGATATTGAGGGACATGAACCCTTTGCACTACTGGGGATGAAAGAACTGTTAACTCAACATCAGCCAGTTATTATCACTGAATTTGCACCATTGAGCCTGAACTTAATTGGTAAAATGTCGCCGGAAGAGTTCTTGCAATTCCTGATTGATTTGAACTACCAGATCCACATTATTGATGAGGATGGCAGTCTGGTGCACTGCGATCGGGATATTTCAGCCGTGATTCAGTACTTTCAACACCAGGGGAAAAACCATATTGATCTACTGTTGAAAGCAGTGTGTTCCTCTGAATAACAACATCTTTTTGCCTATTGGTTGCCTGTTGCCTGCTTTTTTATCGCTTTTTTCTGCTTTTCGGCTATGATACGGCTCAATTTGGGCAAACTTGGGGTAGATTAGCAATGCAATTGTACTAATGTATAGCTCTACGCCGGTGGGTTAGGACATTGGAATTAAAGGGGGAGTGGGGGCAAAGCCCCCAGCCAAGGGTTCCACCCCTGCACCCCGTCCTAACCACAATGACTACCGCTATGTTGTCTACTTTGGGTGAGTGTGGGCCAGGCTTCAGTCAATCCTGAGGGCAATGGGGCAGCCCCAATCCAAATGTTGGGTACGCTACCCGCTGGCAAGATCGCGCCCAATCCCCTCAAATTCCTTTCATTTCAGTGCTTGTGGTGACTCAATTCAGTTCTCAAACAACGTCTTCAGGTAAATGCCTCAATCAACGATGGTACATCGCCTCTGCCTGCGAAGAAGAGGCCAATCACATTGCTCAGGCAACCCATCTGTCGCCATTGCTGGCTCAGGTGCTGGTAAACCGGGGCATTTCCAATCCTGAAGCGGCGATCGCCTTCCTTAACCCGGAAACTCAAGTTTTACCCTCTCCCCTGGAGGACTTCCCGGATCTTCCCCTCAGCCTGGAATTACTGATTAATGCCATCAACCAGCGGCAGCGGATCGCCATCTGTGGCGATTACGACGCTGATGGCATGACCAGTACAGCACTGCTGATGCGGGCATTGCGATCGCTGGGAGCCCAGGTTGAATACGCCATTCCCAGCCGAATGAAGGAAGGCTATGGCATCAACCAACGTATTGTGGAAGAGTTCTATGAAGAAGGGGTAAAACTCATTCTGACGGTAGACAACGGGATCGCTGCCCATCAGCCCATTGCTTACGCCCGTGATCTGGGTTTGACCGTTATTGTCACCGACCACCACGATCTTCCACCGGTATTGCCTCCAGCCAATGCCATCCTCAATCCAAAGCTGATTGCTGAGACCTCTCCCTACCATGGCCTGGCCGGGGTGGGAGTTGCCTATGTACTGGCTATCTCCCTGGCGCAAAGTTTGGGAAAAGCACAGGGATTGAGCAATCCCCTCCTGGAACTGTTTACCCTGGGTACCATTGCCGACTTGGCTCCCCTGACTGGCGTTAATCGACGCTGGGTCAGGCGCGGGTTGCAACTATTACCCAGGTCAAAACTGGCAGGTGTGCAGGCCCTTGTCCAGGTGTCGGGGTTGAGTGGTGCGAAGGATTTAAGGCCAGAGGCGATTGGCTTCCGTCTGGGGCCCCGTATCAATGCGGTCGGTCGTCTGGCCGATCCCCAGATCGTGATTGAACTCCTGACCACCGATGATCCTGGTATTGCACTGGAACGGGCTATGCAATGCGAGCAAATTAATCAGCAGCGCCAGCAGCTCTGTGAGCAGATTGAGCGGGAAGCCATTGCCCTTTGCGAGGAGGGTAGGGTCAATATTGAGCAGGATCGGGTTTTGCTGTTAGTACAGCCCGGCTGGCATCATGGGGTGATTGGTATCGTCGCGTCTCGCCTGGTGGAACGCTATGGGGTTCCGGTCTTCATTGGTACCTTTGAAGACGAGGCAGAAACAATTCCCGAAAAAACAGACAATTCGGTTCAGACCTCATCCATGACCCGCTCCGCTGCCAGGATTCGTGGTTCGGCAAGAGGAATTCCCGAATTCCATGTGTTTGAGGCGTTGGAATTTTGTAAAGACTGGTTGGAAAAGCATGGGGGACATCGGGCAGCGGGTGGGTTTACACTCCAGGCAACCAACCTGGAACCATTTCGCGCTCGGTTGCGGGAGTTTGCCCATCAGTCACTTCAGCTAGAGCACCTCAAACCCCTGGTTGAAATTGATGCCCAGGCATCCCTGGATCAAATTAATTTCAGCCTCTATGCTCAGATTGACGCGCTTCATCCCTGTGGAATAGCCAATCCCGAACCTGTGTTCTGGTCAGCAAACGTCTGTGTTTGTGAACAAAGGATGATTGGCAAGGGGCACCTGAAGTTGACCATTCAGGATGGGTTGGGGGGAATGGGGCAAAAGTTCCAGGCGATCGCCTGGCGCTGGGGCAGCTACTACCCCTTACCCCACCGATTGGATATTGCCTACCGTCTGCGGGCCAGTGAATGGAATGGAGAAGTATCGATTGAATTGGAGTTAGTAGGTGCACGACTGCCTGTGGCTGCTGCGGCTGTTGAACTGTCTCCGACTATTGAATTCACCTATAATAATCGCGCTTACACCTGTTGTCTTTCCCAGAATGGCAATGGGAAAGAGTTGCGCATCCACAACGGAGATGGCAAAGTTTTGATTGTGCAGCAGGGGCAACGGATGGGTTGCCTCATTAAGGGTTGGCAAGATCCGCTTCCAGTGGATGTTTCGAAAGCTCCCTACTCTGGGATTATCAAAGCTGCCCTCAGCGCTCTGGAATATCCTGCATGACTCGAAGAACTATCTGGAGGCGTCTGTTTGGGACGTTGACGGTGGGACGGATGGTGCGATCGCTCCTTTTCATCTATCTGGCACTGGGGTTCTATGGATTTTTCTTTGCGGATGATTTAATCTTTCGCCCCAGCCCTTCCAGCTATGGGGATACGCAGGAGATTACTAAGCTGACGACCGCAAATGGAGCGCGGATCTCTGCCCTGCATTTACCCAATCCCCAAGCCGCCTATACCCTGCTCTACAGCCACGGCAACGGGGAAGACCTGGGGGATGTTCGTCCCATTCTGGAGCAGATTCGGAAAATTGGGTTTGCCATTTTCGCTTACGACTATCAGGGTTATGGCACCAGTGAAGGTACTCCTTCAGAACAGAATGCTTACCGGGATATTGATGCTGCTTACCGTCATTTGTTAGTCAATCTGAAGCGATCGCCGCAACAAATCATTTTGTATGGGCGCTCAGTGGGAGGGGGGCCCAGTGTGGATCTGGCACGTCGTGAGCCTGTCGCGGGTCTGATTCTGGAAAGTACATTTACCAGCGCATTTCGAGTGATGACAACAATTCCCCTCTATCCCTTTGACCGGTTTAACAATATCGGCAAAATTGGAGCAGTGCACTGTCCGGTGCTGATCATTCATGGTACTCGCGATCGCGTCATTCCGCTCTGGCACAGTCAGGAACTTTTCAAACGAGCCAACGAACCTAAGCGGTTCTTCGCTGTGGAGGGAGCAGACCACAACAATGTCATGGAAGTTGCCGGAGAACACTACTCCAGAGCAATGAGGGAATTTGCTCAGCTGGTAAATTTTTCACAACCGGAAAAACCAGAGGCTTAATGAACAACCTTGAAGCCGCGATTTCGTTAGCAAAAGCAATGGAGGCCAACTGCTCCCTCTTCCGCACGGTTGGTGGTTCTCCCTGGAATCATCCCTCAAGCCTGAGCATTGAGGAAATCATTGCACTCCTCCATGAATGAACTGGACCGATATCGAATTTGGAAATACCCTCCAAAAGGGTCTAAGTTACACGAAATCAGGAATGCGCTGTCGAATACAGGTATGCTGATAGGTCTGCTCCAAATTGACCGGTAAATACAGCCCACTTTTGAGATACAGCGGCAAAATGGGGAGACTTCTTCCAACTGTAAAGCCTTCCTGCCATACATCCAGGTGCGGTGTCCCCTCTGACTCCCCTACTCGGTAGGCAACGGCATACAGATCAGCCTGCATTGGCTCAATGGGTAATTCTAATCGTTTCATCAACTCGTTATGTAAGTTTGCCGAAAGCGTTGTCACTACGTCTACCACAATCAACCCAATTCCCTGTTGCAGGTAGGTTTGGCATTTGGAGGTAAATGCATCCCGTTGAGTCGGACGATCTTTATTAGCAGGACTGACCAGTTCGATCGCCCCTACCAGAGTTGGCCCCGCCTGAATACTGAAGACTTGCACCTCAATAATATCTGTAATCAGCGGAAAGGGTAACGTTGCAGTTGGCGATCGAGGCACCCACTCAGATAACTCTTCATTTGACTCTTCATTGTGATGAGATGATTTGCCTGGAGCCCCTTCACTATAGGTCGCAACATCCACCTCAATGCCGAATTGAGCATTGGGTTCCGCAAAGTAGCCGTCCGGTAATCGCTGATTCAAGTCATCTGCCAGATAGGTTGACCAGGCATTATGAAAGCTGTGCCAGTGGCGACGGGTACTGAGGGGAGGGCGAAAATGATCGAGGAGTGCCATGAAATTTCACGGGGGGTATCAATCTGTCTTAACAATAGTCGAATCTCAATCTAGACGGGGATGCCAGGAGCCAGGTTTTTTTTATGAGTCAGCCCTTTCACTGGAAGTGGCTTCTTCCAGGTGGAAGTAGAATTTTTGTGCGTACAGGGTAATTGTCCTATGGTTCAACTTTTTCAAATTTCAAAACCGTCTGATACAGCAAAACGACAGTTTTGTTGGGGAGGCAGGGGTTTCACCCCCTCCACCCCCAAAACCATCTTTAATTTAATTGCACCCAGCTACTC
>JAIMBL010000145.1 GCA_023511615.1 Leptolyngbyaceae cyanobacterium HOT.MB2.61 | reverse complement strand
AAGTTCCAGCGAGTTTCAAGATGTAACCATCAACCTTCTCAAAGCTCGTGAAATACTTTTTCAGCAAGCCCTAAGTAGAGGCGAATCGGTCGTCCCGTGTAAGCTTTATCGCCTGCGACTCGTTGCGGACGGAGGCGCGGTCGTCCCTGCCCAGGTCGTTTGACTTCGCCTTGCTCCATCAAAGACTCAAACATCGTTGCTTCGTTGCGTTGTCCCACCGTCAGCAAGAAAGTCACGGGCTTGCCATTGCCCTCACAGCGCAGATGAATCCTGGTGCTAAATCCACCTTTGCTATAGCCCAATGCTTCGGAGTCGGCATCACTGCCGCTGGCCCCAGCCGCGTGTTGATGCGCTCGGATCACGCTGCCATCGACAAAGTGGAGCTTTCAGTCAAACTCGCCTGCGGCATCAGACTGCTGCTGCAATTGCGCCAGAATCTGTTGCCACAGTCCACGCTTACGCCAAGCATAGAAGCGTCCTGAGACTGTTTCCCAAGCACCATAGTAGTCAGGTAAGTCCCGCCACGGCGCACCTGTGCGAAGAATCCACAAGATGCCATTGATGATAGTGCGATGATCATTAGCAGGTCGTCCACCTTTGGGACTCGGCTTGGGCAACAGAGGTTGTAATCGTTGCCATTGTTGATTGGTTAAGTCTTTGCGTGAAATGGGATTGCGTGCGACCAATGTCTGTTCGTTATTGTTGAAATACGGCTATTTCTATTCTAGCTGGGGTTTTAAAACAGTTCCTAGGATAGGGTGCAGGGGTGGAACACCTGGCTGGGGGCGAAGCCCCCACACCCCCCTCAAACCCAGTGTCCTAAGCAACCTGGCGACAGCTATAAAATTGAAGAATAACTTAGAAGTTCGTGAAGTGAGAACAGATGCTGTATGACTTCGGCTCAGGCAACCGGAGTCAAAGCCAGTTGCCAACCAGCACAAAGGGTGCCCAGTAATACGGATGGCTGTAATCCTGTCGATGGTTATTCTCTGAAGATTGCAGAAGTTGTAACTGAGCACGACGAAGTACTTCCGCTTTGCTGATTCGCTCTGTCTGGTTGAGGTTCTTGACCAGGGTTTGATAAAAGTTGGTCATCAATAGGGTTGTTGATCGATCATCCACTGACCACAGGGATGCTAGCGTGCTACTGGCTCCAGAGCGCACCGCAACCCCAGCCATTCCCAAAGTCGCGCGATCGTCTCCCTCTGCTGTACGGCAAGCACTGAGAACAATCAGTTCCAGGGTGTCTGGAGTGCCCTCTTTTCTTACCTGAAAGAAATCCTCCAGGTCGTTGACGTAAATTGGCTCATCCGCTGCCGTCACAATAAAGGTCTCCTGGAGGTTTGAGCTAAACTGACCATGAGTTGCCAGATGCACAATCGGATAGGTAGACGATTGAATGCGCTTGCGGAGGTGGTTAGTCGTGAATTGCCTGCCAGGAGTCTGGTCAAGGAGTGTCTCTGCTGCACGGGGTAAGGTAGCAGCTACTGACTGCACTTCGGTTTGCACATTGGGGAGTGCAGGAAACTGAAATCTACGGTTATTGACTGTGAGCTGGCGTGGTTGGGTCAGACCTGCAATTAAGCCGTTGAACTGGTGGGGTGCAAACTGTTTGGGACCGAGCAAACTGAGCCCTGGTGTGGTAGCGATCGCGTAATCCTGCACCAGATATCTACCCGTTTCATAGCCTGCTTCCTGCCGATAGAGCACAGCCATCGGCACATTCCGCAACGGACCATCCAGCACAAACACCAGGGTTTTGATGTGATCTGGAGTTAAGTATGGTGCGATTGGACGAATCAGCCAATCATAAACTTGACTGGAGGCCGCTTCAAAATCCCTGCCAGAATCCCGTCGCTTCAAATAGGTGCGTAGCTCCTGTACTGTGGCTTCCAGTTCCCTGCGGGCAATCGCAGTACGCTGGTGGCGAAGTGGCTGATTGGGCAGCTTTACAATGATTTCCAGTCGATTTTCCAGGATGATAGGGTAAATGACAGCAGCATGCAAATCGACTTGCTCAACCACGGTTTCTACAGAAACAACCGGTAACAGATTACACTGCAAAAAATCCTCCAATTCTGCTTTTTGCAACCCATCAATCGTATTCAGCACTTGCGTAAGAGCCTCTGAGCTGGGCTGTCTGGCAGTTGGCAGTAGCAGTTCTATCAATTTGCGGTAAATTGGTTCAACATCTTCTCGAAATGAAAACTGAATATCTGGATCAAGTGTCAGCAAATCTCCTCGAACTGACTTCAGCGTCTCAACTGCCGCCCGGTATGCTGCGATCGCCGCTTCTGTCTTGCCTTGAGATTGAAAGACTTCCCCTAACTGGGCTTCCCATCGATAGGCAATACCAGGAGCATCCAGCGATCGAGCGAGAGTTGCCGCCTGTTGCGTCAGGTTCTCTGCCTCTGCCCATTGTTGAGCTTGCTGATAAAGCTGACCCAGGTAACCCAGGGCATAGGCTTCCATCTGGCGATCGCCCAGAGTCTGAGCATCCCGTAGAGCAATGGCGAACTGTTGGGCGATCGTTTGCCAGTCCGGAAGATCAGGAAGTGTGATGAAGAGGATTGGATTGGGCTTGTCAACCATTTGCTTCAGGCGACTCAGATTATGGGCAAAATGAATTCTGGCCTCAATTGCAGTGCGACTGAGGTTTAACACATCAATTTGTCTCTGAAGTGGCGTCAGTTGATCAATCTGCTTTATCCAGATTGTGTTCAATGACTCAACGGTGGATTGCAAGTGTGATTGGATTTCTGGTTGTTGCCGAATTTTCTGTAACCATGCCTCCAGTGCAATCAACAGGTTGAGTTGATTCAGTTGCGCCTGAATTTGCATAACCGGGGAGGTCGATCGCATTGCCTGTTGATACCCCTCGATCGCTGCCTGAGTTTTTTTCAGGGCAGCGATTGCATCCTCCAGTTTCTGCGTTCTTAAAAAGAGATTCTGATATCGATAGCTGAAGGCTTGCTCCGTATTTCCCAAACTGAGTAGGATAGCCTCCACATCCTGGGGCCGCAGTGGTGTTGCCCACTCCAAACCCAGTTGCAGGACATCGTGGGACAGTTCAAGATTGCCAATTACTCGCAACAACTCCGCCAGACTCCGCAGACCTGTAACGGTGGCTACCGAGTTTGGCTGATTGCGGAGGGTTTGCAGGATGCTACTTTTCTGATCAGATGGGAATTGTCGGCAATCGTGCTGCTTCAATTCAAAGGCTTGCAGTAACGTTTGACAGGCCTGCAGATTCAGGCCCAAAGCCCTCAATGCCTGTGCTTGATTGATCTGGCTAATCTGGACTCTGAGGCGATCGCCCCTTCGTTGATAAACCTCTCCTGCCCTTTGCCAGCAGTCCAGTGCTTCTGTAAACTGACCCCGTTCGTAACTGGCTGTCCCCTGTTTGATCAGTTGGCTGGGATGGCTGAAGTGGGTGATCGGACAACCTGGTCTCGATTCGGCTGATACGTACTGGCTGCTAAGAGGTAGCATCAGTCCTAGCAACAGAAGCACAATAAAATAACAGTGAGTCAATCGGCGCTTCAGTTGCATCTCCCCATCCCCTACTCCATCACTTAGTTATCTGGTAGTGCCCAAATCATAATGATTTTTGAGTCGTTAATGATGGCGGCTGGTGCCGCTCATCATTACCTTGTTAGGTCTACCAGTGATCTTTGCAGATAAGAGAAGGTTGCCACAGCAGAGGAGCAGAGGTCTGGGGGTTCCAGGCAACAAGAAAAACATTGCCATTTCCATCAATTGTCCATCCCTGGGCTTCAACAATGGTATCAGGGGGGCGATTGGAGAAACTCGTTCTATCAACACCCGTCGCAGCCGATTCAACAGACTGCCCGTCGGCAGTCAGGATTGCTTCCCGACTCAGGGATTCTGTCGGATTGGGCGGTAACCCACCCCGTCCGGTGATGAAGAATTTTCCAGCACCTTGTCTATTACTGCTTTGGCAAGTTGGAACAATCTGCCGTGATGCATCCGCTAAATCAACAGGCAATGGGACTAACCCACGACTGGGATCCCCATCAGGGGTGTTGAGATTGACCACCCCAGCAACCCCCAATTCCGAGCTGGCTGTGATATCGCTGAGAGGAGTTAACCTATCTCGGAATGCAATCCCAAAGATGCCCTGAGCCGTTATATCGACTCTGCCCCCTCTACCTGTAAAAGCATTCGCTATAATGTCACTATTTTCAGATGGAACAGCAACGATAAAACCTCTGGGAACATTAATCTGGATATTGCCACCATCTCCTCCAGCTTGAGCAGTGCCCGCAGTGGTAGAGATTTGACTGCCCCGTCTCATCAGCAGTAAATCCTGGACTTGAAATACAATATTTCCACCATTTCCGGAGACAGACTCAGCAATGAAGCGTCCCTGATTGTCTAGCTGAATTAAGCGGGCATTTACTTCGATATCCCCTGCACCACCCGATCCTTGCGAAAGGACAAAAAACCCGCTGGTAGGCCCCTTATTTGGCACCCGTCCAGGAAATTGAGCAACACGGTTAAAGAAAGTTGCATCACTACCAGCAACCGTTACGCGGTCAGTAGCGTTAATTGTAATTGTGCCTGCTCGTCCACTGCTTTCAGTGGTAGTAATCAGTTGACCACCATTGAGAACTTCAAGTGAGTTCACATTACCTGTAATATTGCCACCATTGCCACTAGCTCTCGTTCTTGCATCCAAAACACCTCCATCTGCTACACGGAGCGTACCAGTATCTATTCTAATGTCGCCTCCTAATCCATTGGAACCAGTAACTGTGAAGATTCCACTGGAACTTCTCGCTAAATTACTTCCCGAAATGGTAACAGTATCAGAAGCTCTAATCTGAACATTGCCAGCATTTCCCTGACCAGAAGTGCTAGCACCTAATTGAAAACCATTGGTAATGGAAAGCGCCCTGGTAGTGATGTTTATATCTCCACCCTCTCCTATACCACTTGGTTGAACACCAGTAGAAACAGTACTGAACACGTTACCAAGTAAATTGCTACTGCTAGTGGTTCCATCAAAGAAAACACTATTGCGAGCATTAATGACAATATCTCCTGCATTCCCCTGCCCGAACGTTATGGACTGCAACTGAGCAGCGTTGGAAATGGAGAGTGATCCTGTAGTAATGCTGATCTTGCCTCCATTGCCCGTACCTCCAGCCACATTACTAACTACTCCACCAGGAATCCCATCGCTTCCTATTCCTCTCAGCACTACACTTTCACGAACATCAATCGTAATACTGCCTGCATTCCCATATCCACCAGTTAGGACGCTTAACAGAGCGCCATCAGTAACCGAAAGGGAACCAGCAGTAATATTTATCTTGCCACCCTGTCCCGTAGCTTCAACTTCTATAGTGCTGAAAGCACCACTATGATCACCATTACTTCCTACACCATTAAAGAGTACACTTCTGCTAGCATCAATCGTGATGGTGCCTGCATCTCCACGCCCAAATACACCGACACTTAACTGAGCACCATCACTGACTAAAAGTGATTCAGCAGTGATCTTAATGTCGCCACCCTGTCCCTCGCCTCCTGTTCCGACCTGACTGAAGATCCCACTGGAAGTTTGGTCATTGCCCACTCCACTCACAACTACTTCGTTAAGAGCGTCAATCACAACGCCTCCTGCATCCCCACGGCCACGGGTACTAGCACTTAGCCTTGCACCATTGGTAATTGTGAGTGCTCCAGTAGTTACTTTAACTTCTCCTCCTTTTCCCTCCGCTGTAGATAGCAAACTGCTGAAAGCGCCACTAGGGTCACCATTACTGCCTGCACCATCAAATATTACATCGTCATAAGCAGTAATCACTACACTGCCTGCATCTCCACGACCACGAGTAGCGGCAATCAATTGAGCACCATTAGTAACTGAGAGGGAGTCAGCAATGATTGTTACATTTCCTCCGTTCCCTATTGCCTCAACTGCTACACTGCTAGCAGCACCACTGAATCTTCCACTAATATTTCCATCAAAAACTACCCTGTCAAGAACGTTAATCAAAATATTTCCTGCATTCCCTTGCCCAAGCGTACTGGCAATCAATTGAGCACCATTTCTGACAATGAGAGAGCCAGCGGTAATTTTAATGTTTCCCCCTTTACCATCGGCTTCTACGCCGATGCCACTGATAACTCCACTGGAAATGCCATTACTGTCTGTGCCATCAAAAACCGTATTATTATGGGTATTGATCAGAATCATGCCTGCGTTTCCACGCCCCAGAGTGACAGTACTCAGCATGCTTCCATCTGCTACAAACAATGACTCACCGGTAACAATGAGATTACCACCATTTCCAATAGCATTAGGAGCTACAGCGTTTTGAATTCCACTCAACTGCTCAAGCCTAATTGCTTGTGTTGCACTAAGAGTTATGTCTCCTGCCTGGCTGTTGGCTGAACCTAATCCTTGTCCAATTCCGGCTAAAAGGCGGCTTCCATTTGAGATATTAAGGTTGTCAGCATTGATTGCAATACTGCCACCACTGTCAGCTACAACATCAATGGAAGAACCATTTGTAATTGAGATGCCGGCTCGTGTGATACCTTCAGAAAAACCTAAACGGAATTCATTACCATTGATACTCAATCCAACTGTACCGACTTCTGCTATCCCACCTAACTCGATCCGTCCACCCTGGAAAAAGTCTACTGATAGAAAGCTATTGTCTAAAGTTACATTTCCTCCCAACAGCAACAGGCTTTGTCCCTCGGCGACCCTGAGTGTACTGCCTGAAACAGTGATTGGCTGAGGCAGTCTCTGGGAAGCTAGAAAACCACTGGGATCTCCTACAATGGTCAACAGGCTATCGGGTCTGCCTGGAGTTGTTGCACTAAATTGAGCACCATTTGGCCACACCACTGCATCAACTGTGGTCGCAACAAACGAACCTCTTGTGGAACTACCAATATCCAGGCGGGCATTGGGACCAAAGAGAATGCCACTCGGATTAATCAAAAACAAATTTACATTAGAGCTTTGAGTGAAAACCAGCCCATCAATGGAAGATGCCGAACCACCTGTCACACGAGCCAGAATGTTACGAATATTGGCAGCACTTTGGAAATTGGCGACCTCCCCTGCACTCAGATTAAAGCGTCCGAAGCTGTGAAATAAATTACTGCCAACGGTCGTTCCATCAGCCTGGCGAATCAGGTAAATTGGTCCGGTTAGCGTCTGTGCTGGTCCAAGCGTGCCATCTTGTGTGATATTTTGAGCGATCGCGAGAGGTGCAGAAGACAAGACTCCAACTACCATCAACCATGCTGTCATTTCTGACGGCCATTGGCATTTGCTCTTCATCGATTACTCCACGGGATCACCTTGTCACCAGCTTTCCATTCCATTGAGTCAAACACATCTGATTGCATTGGTGTGATGAATTAGATGTTCAAACTCACCAATCACATCAGTCTCCATTAAGTTCTTGATTGAGTACAACAGTCGTGACACAATGTTTTGATTTCTTTAAGAAAATTATTGATCCGCAAAGAAGGGCAATTCTGTCAAGGGATGCAAGGGGGAACTCCTGGTCAGGGGTTGAAGCTGCTGCACCGCCTCAAATCAAGTATTCCAGGCAACCTGACGATAGCTACCAAACAAAATATGGCCGTATAAGTAGCTGGGGGCAATTAAATTAAAGATGGGGGGGGTGAAACCCCCTGCCTGGGGGCAACGCCCCCACTCCCCTTTTTTCCAATTAATGATGTCTACCCACTTACTGACCAGAAGATTTCTATAGCACTCCTAAATCAGTTGTGAGATATAGAGGCTTTGTGAGAAGGAGTTCCTGCGGAACTCCTTCTCACAAACCAAATAGGATCGCTATAGAAACTCATCAGGGTAGTCAGACTCAGCCTTTATTTCGTTGTTCGAATTGCCGTAGAAGATGCCAGAATGGCTGCTTCCTGCATCGCAATTTTACGTTGCCGCTGGATGCCTCGTGGGGTCACCACCCACTTGTTAAATCCGTGGAGATGGTCATACAAGCCAACGACTGTAATCATGTTTTTCAAAATGGTGTACAGGAAAATCAGTACGGAATGCTGGATAAAGTAAAAGGTTGGATAACGCAGGGCTGATACCCGCATGGTAACCAGGGTTTGATAGATTCCACTGGAAAACGTAACAATTGTACTAAACAGCAGATAGGGATTTTCAGAGGGGGGAAGATAGCCGTGGAACAAAAACAAGCTGAGAATCAGTGGCAAAATTTGCAGAGCAATCAGCGAGTAAAACACGCAGTAGTAGAGTAGATAGGTCCAATAGATCTTTTGCCAGAGAGTCAGTTTTTTTGACCTCCAGACTCGTCGCTGATATTTGAAACTGACTTCTAGCCATCCCTGGGCCCAGCGTTTGCGTTGAAACCAGAAAGAGTGGAAATCCCCCGGAGCCAGTTCAGTTGCAATGATGCTGCGATCGTGAATGATTCGAAAACCGCTCAGAAGCGTCCGAATGGAAGCATCAATGTCTTCCGTTAACATCCCTGGGTTGAAGCGAATGCGCTTTAATACCGAAGCACGCCAGTAACCGTTAGATCCACCAAAAATACTGGAGTCGGTCAAAAATGATTTAGCCGCGTGGCTAACTCCATAAAGACTTTCAAATTCGATCGCAATATTCTGGGTCAGCAAGTTGTGGTCATGATTACGAATGACATTGCGTCCCTGAACCACATCATACTCATGTTCTAACCATCGCCAGGCTCGGAAGAAGCAATCTGGAGCCGGATGGTGATCGGCATCCAGGATGCAAATAATTTCCCCTGTTACGATATCGAGGGCAGCATTCAGGTTTTCCGCCTTAGAGCGGCTACCCTCCACGCGCAACAGCCGTAGCTCAGGATGTTCCTTTGCCAGGAGTTTCAAATCCTCCTCAACTGGCAAATCCACAGGGGTGTTGTAGGCCAGAATCAACTCAATTCCATCTGCTGGACGTAGCACATTGCTGAGAATATGCTGCACCGTTTCAAGAATGATGTCCTGTTCATTGGGCAGGTAAGCGGCAACTAAAAAAGAACATCGGGGAACCGGAGTTTTTGAGATGGGCAGACAATAACCTCGGATTCTAAGTTTTGATTTGATAAATTGCAGCAATCGTTCTCGTTTGCCAGTCGGACGATGACTGGTTTCTACCGCGAACCGTCGGAACAGGGCACTGGTTCCCTCCACAAAAATAACCATCGAGCTAAACAGAAAAAAGGTGGCGATCGCCATATGCACATCAACCAGGTCAAATCCCCCCAGCCTTAGACAGTAATAGAAGATCGTTGGCACACCGATTAACAAAAGATGGGTATAAAACAGCTTTTGCGCATCGCCCGACCATTTCTTCATGTCAAGCATCGTACACTCCTCAGGGTTAGGGATTTTGGTAAGGACAAACAGGTTGGATTCGTTACAGTTTTATTTAAGTAGCTGGGTGCAATTAAATTAAAGATGGGTTTGGGGGGTGGAGGGGGTGAAACCCCCTGCCTGGGGGCAACGCCCCCACTTCCCTTTCTTCCAATTAATGATGTCTACCTACTTAGTTATTGGTTGTTGGGTTTTTAATTGTTAGTTATGTGAGGCGACGGGTGGCAGGGAAGTAATTCAAAACTCAAGACTCAAAACACATCTCCCCCTGTTGCTTATCGTCTGTCGCCTTCATCCGAACTTAAAACTCATTCACTCCATTACTCCATCACTCACCTACCCTCTCATGGCGTTGCTGAATCTGGGGATGAAAAAGATACTGGATGCTTGAAACTTTGTTTCAATTCATCTTGCTTTTCAGCAACGTCACTTTTCCACTCCTCCATGAGCACTGGCAGCAAACTCTAAATCGTCCTCATTCACCCAGAACAATTGCTCCCCATCGCTGACCTGACAAAGAAAAAACTCTTGCTCATCTAAGAGTTTTTCGACCTTCAGCACAGTCCAGCCAGCTTTGCCCTGGTAACTGACCTGATCGCCAATTTTGGGATACCACCGGCGACGGCGAACTATGGGTTGTCGGTTCATCACATAATCCAGATCCTGCAAAATTCCGGTTACCACCTTTTGCAAAGCTGGGCGGGTGTAGTCAGCCAGGATTGCGATCGCCCAGGTTCCCAACACAATCACTGGCAGCCAATGGGCGTATAGCGAAGGGCTATCCCGTACAACCACTTTGATGGTCAAATCTGCCACTAGACTAGAAAGCAAAAAATAGCTATAGCTGTATCCACCCAGTCCATTCAAAACAGTTGCCACCTGCCCCTGAACCACCGCACGGGACACCACCATGCAACAGAGGCTAAGACCAATTGGCAACAGTAAATCAGCGAATATCCAGCCCAGGCGATAAAACTGACAGACGAACCCCGCTACATAAACACCCAGCCCAATCAGTAACGCCCGTTCCGCCTGCCAGAAAACAGGTCCCCGTCCTTTGAAGTAGTAGTGCCCAACCACCATCCCCATCACAAAGGTACTGAGCTTAGCTGGAAACAAAAGAAAGGGATACCAGCCTACTGGAGTGTCGAACAACACATAGGTGGGATGCCCGTCAAATTGAAATACCGCCAGTGCCCGGTAGCCAATCGTAATGACTGTGCTAACCAGCAGTAGATTGGCCGTGCCCCAGCGCAACAGCAACAGCCAGAGAAATGGGGAGAGGAGCCCAAAACTCAGAATCAGTGGCATAAAGCCCCAGGTGCTACTCGTCGCTCGCAACAGTTCACCACTAAAATCTGCCAGGAGAGGAAAGGTGGCAGCGGCAAACATTTGCCAGGGATTCGGCAGGGGAATGTTGGCTGCCACTCCGATCGCCCAAAGAATTGGAAGGGACAGCCACGCGATCGTCCAGAAGGGAAACAGCAGTCGCAGCATCCGACGTTTGAGAAACCCGCGAATGTCCAGCGGCTTTCCCTTCTGGGAGAGCACCAGACAAAAGCCGCTTATTAATACAAAGACATCAACAAACTGAAACCCAAACCAGATCGGAATACTCAGCAGACGGAATAGCAAGCCCCGATCTGAAAAACTTTCGACCGGGGCAAGCAACTGTTCCAAATTTTCTGCAAGTCCTATTGGTTGTGGCGTATAGGCATAGCCTGTAAAGAGCGATTGAGCGTGGTACAGCAATAAAAAGATGACACCGAAGATACGAATACCTTCTAGCCAACCTAAGCGCTGCGATCGAAGACCCCTTTTATTAGCCATCTATCCCTGAATGAATGCAGAACTGATAAATAGAGAATTTGAGAAGAGAAAGCTGTTCACCACAATTCTTTTCATCATTAGTCGCTTCCCTTTGAACAGGTGCATCAACAGGCGTCATAAGCAGGTATCGTCTCTTCCAGGGGCAAGTCATTTTGCTCTCCAGTTGCTGGATGCTCACATTCACAACCTGACTGGAAAGAGAATGAGAAGCTATTGGATAGGGAACTAAGGTTTGGTAACTCTATCGCACAAATTTTTTCTACTAATATCGAGTAAGAGAATGATTTGTATTTTTGATAAGGAAACGCCTTTTTTCTAACCTCCTCCTGAAAAAAGACATATTTCTTTATTTCTTTATAGTTTTTATAGCTCACAGGTCGCATTTTTGATACAAATTCCCAGCAGACCTCGATACTTAGGGTGTATTTCATAAGTTTTTCTTATGAAATTACTTCATCTATTTCACCAGTTCTCGACCTCTCGTCCTCCACTCCCCTTTGCCAGACGAAAACTTATCGGCTACCGTGAATTTACAGAATTCAGATTGGTCTCATCCAGATATCAATTTTGCTTGCGAGTAGAATGAAGCAACATCCCTAGGTTCTGAACATGCCCCAGCTTTCAGACTCAGAAGCAGACTTTCTTTACCAGCAAGGTTGTCAGCTTAGTCAGGTTGGTTCCCTTGAGGACGCCGTTCTTAGCTTTGATCGGGCCCTACAAATCGCCCCTGATGATTACCGAACCTGGTACCAGCGGGGAGTCGCCCTCTATGAATTAGGATGCTACGAGGAGGCAGTTGCCAGTTTCAACCATGCACTGGATCTGAAAGCGGATTACCCTGAAGCCTTTAACAGTCGGGGAATGGCACTGTTTAATCTGGGTAGCTACGACGCCGCGATCGCCAGCTACGACAAAGCCATTCAGCTCAAGCCCGATTTTCATCAAGCCTGGTACAACCGGGGCAATGCCCTGGATAAAACGGGTTGTTATGAAGAAGCACTTGCCAGCTACGACCGCACCCTCCAGCTTGACCCGGAGTATGCCAAATCCTGGTATAACCGGGGAATTATGCTATGCAAACTGGGGCGACACGAAGAAGCGATCGCCAGCTACGACATGGCTATCCAGTTCAGACCCCACTATTCCAACGCCTGGTACAACCGCGCCAACACTCTGAATCAACTGAACCGCTACTACGACGCTTTGATTAGCTATGACCGGGTGCTCAACATCAAACCAGACTGGTACGGAGCCTGGTACAACCGGGGAAACATGCTGCACAAACTAGGACGCCATGAAGAGGCAATCGCCAGCTACGACAAAGCCCTTGAACTAAATCCAACCCTCTATGAAGCCTGGTACAACCGGGGCAATGCCCTGGTCACCCTGGGACACTACGAAGAAGCCATTGCCAGCTACCGAAAAGCCCTGGATCTGAAGCCAAACCTGCGGGAAGCCTGGTATAACTGGGGCTGCGCTTTGCATAAATCCGGTCGCTATGAGGAAGCCATTACCAGCTACGACCAGGCAATCGAACTTAACCCTACCTTCGCCAAAGCCTGGTACAGCCGGGGAATCGCCCTCCGTAAACTGGGACGATACACCGAAGCGATCACCAGCTTTGATAAAGCCGTTCAGTTTCAACCCGATTTATACGAAGCCTGGTACCGTCGAGGCTTATCCCTCGGTCACTTAGGCCAGAACGAAGAAGCCATCGCTAGCTACGACAAAGCCCTGGAGATCAACCCCTACTTCTACCCTGCCTGGTATAGCCGGGGAGCAGCCCTCAGCCATCTGGGTAACTACCGGGCCGCCGTCGCCAGCTACGACAAAGCCCTTCTAATCAAGCCTGACTTTCCCGATGCGCTCAGTCGTCGTGAACTGGCAATTGGCCGCTATAAGCAAGAGCAGCACGCGATCGCTGGTGAGCGCGAAGAATCAGAAGACCTTTCCAATCGCTTTTCCTCAGCCAGCAAACCGCTCCAGTCCTTTCCCCATGGTTCATAATTGCACCCAGCTACTTATAAGTTCCCACCTTACTCGTCACCCTCAACCCTTACTTCCCACTAACAACCAACTACCAGGAACTCACCATTCTCTTAGCCCCCCCCCCCCGCGCCCCCCCCCC